>CALXRS010000003.1 GCA_944390915.1 uncultured Alphaproteobacteria bacterium | reverse complement strand
CCCGCGTGCAGCTGATTGCCGGCGATGTCAATCAAGTGACGACGGGCGGCGGTGTTGCGCGTCCGGTGCTGATGATGGCCAAGGCCGTCCGTTCGGCAAACGATTCCGTTGTGGCGGAAAGCGGTTCCGCCGCGCCGATGAGTTTGAGCGGTTATCATCTGTACAATTTGCCGCTCAAAACGGATATTAAGGACAAACAGACCAAGCAAATAAGCCTGCTTGAAAAGAACGGCGCCGCTTATAAAAAGATTGCCGAGCTTGTTTCGCCGCTTTATTTCAACTACAATTCGCCGGCGGAATTCAAGCAGCAACACCCGCAGATGATTTTTTATCTGAAAAACGATGAGGCAAGCGGTCTCGGTCTGCCGCTGCCGGCCGGCGTGATCCGTTTTTACGAAAACGACGCCGACGGCAATATGCAGTTTATCGGCGAAGACAGCATTGACCATGTGGCCAAAGGCGGCGAAATGCGCCTGAACCTCGGACGTTATTTCAACGTGTTTGTCCGCGGCAGGGTTGCCGACATCACCAAACTGGCGGAAGAAAAGACCAAACAGCCGGAAGATGCCTGCTACACGCTGACGTCAACCTATGCTTATGATGCCGAAGTAACGTTTAACAACGCCAACGCCTATCCGCAGGAAGTGGTGTTCAAGCAGAATCTGGCCGGCGACGCGCGGGTGGAAAACGAAAGCCTGGCAGGTGTCAAAAAAGATGCCGGTACCTATGTCTGGACGGTAAACGTTCCGGCCGAAGGCGAACAAAAACTGACTTTCCGCGTCGTTTTGCCGTCAAAGAGCAGAGTTTGCCGCTGATTGACCGGCGACAGTGACCGAAAGTTTCTGGTTACGCAGCAAAACGGATTTTTCCGCTTTGTTTTGTTGACATAAATAAAAAAAAGATCCGCCGGCCGGGCCGGTGTTTCTTGTAGCCGGGCGCTGAACGCGGAGTTTTAGAAATACGAAAAACACCTCCGTATTAAAAAATACGGAGGTGTTTGGCTTGATGATCTATTCAAAGCCTGTTCGAATTATCGTCTGTCAAGATTGCTTTACGGGAATCTTAAGAACGATTTTTTGAACATGTTCCGACCCATTCACAGCCATGTGCGGCATGTGAGCATATTCCGGTCCGATGATACAGGCTTCACCGGGGTTCAAAAGAACGGTATCCGTAACTTTTCCGCTCATGAACTCGATGTCCCGCTTTTCATCATAAGCCTCGCTTATCTGAAAGTCATTGGTAATGGGAGCAAAATGGATGAGTTCTTGCCCTGAGACAACAATTTGTACATCAATCATCTTGCGATGAGCCTCAAACTTTGAGCAGCAGACGGTGTCGTACGATTCCGCATTGGCAAAGGCGCCATCAGCGAATTCATATCTGCCTTCCGTAAAATTTGTAAAGAGGTTGTTGACCAGTTCTGCCATTTCGGTCGGAACGATTTCTTGCAAAGAAATTTTGCTTACTGAAAATTTTTCCATAATAATTTGTTTTTCTCTTTTGAAATTAGCTTTTTTTCAAAATTTTGTCAATATATTTAATAATGGCGGAGCAGGGGATAAATAAGTCGAAAAAAAAATCGCTTTCTGCCGGCGGGCGAAAAAGCGATTGAACATAATAAAAAACCGATATCCGTCAATGGATGGAGGCGGCTTCTCCGGATTGTTTTTCATGCATTTCTTTCATTTGCGAAAGCAAGGACACAACAACCCGCGGGTTAAGATTGCGCACTTTGGCATACGCTATCAGATTGTCAAAATCTCTGTTTTGCAACAGATCAAGCTGTTCTTGAAAGGATAAGCGAACCATACAATGTAAAATTTTTAGAATAAATAATTAAGTAATGCTCAATCTTTATAACAGAAAATTTTTATTTTGTCAAGTTTTATTCGCCCTGAAAATTTTACATGGTTTTCATATCTTGCATGCGCTGCTGGACAAAAAGGTTATACAGATCCTGATTGCTCAAAAGCGGCTTGTCTCGGCTTGCCTCAATGCCGTGCAGGCGATTGTCTTTGCCTATTTCAAGTCCGTTTCTGGCCAGTTCTTCCCCAAAATTTTGCAGAAAAGCTCCTCCGTTGACTATGGCATCCGGCGTATTTTGCTTTTCCAGCACAATGTTGCGTATCAACATTTTGTCAAGCAGTAATTTGGATTCAAAACGCACCTGGCTGTCGTCGTAAGCCAATCCTTTGTGTCGGCAGCGGGCAAAATGCACTTCGTCGATATCTTTGTCGCTGAGGTTCTTATCTCCTTGAAAATTCATCTTTGTGAGGTTGCCCTGTTTGTCAATGGCAAAATCAACCGTATAGGAACCAAAATCATATCCGTTGGCGGCCTCTTTTGTTTTGGAGGCGTCTTTGGCAAATAAAACCTTGGACATATCCTGCGCCTGATCCCGCGTAATGCCGGCTTCCCCCATGGCTGTCACCAGTCCTTTCGGGGTGATTTTTCCGTTGTTGTCGAGCTGCGCCAAATAAGCCTCAATAAAAACATTGCAGGTCGAATCGTCCACTTCGGCCGCAGCCAATCCTTCGGCAAGCTGTTTTGGGGTAAAATACCTTAACGGCATCTTTTCCGCAGTTACGACGGATTCCGTGCGAGCGGTTTCCTCCGTGTTGTTGGAATATTGTTTGGTATGGGCGTCAGCGTTTGCAGCCGAGAGAATAGAAAAGCCCGCAACCAAACATAGTTCACCTAAAACCTCTTTTTGGAGTTTCATATGCACCTCCCGTATCTGTTTGTTCAGATTACATTTATAAAGTATAATAGCGTAAAAAACGGCGTCGGTCAATATCCAAAAGCCGAAAATAGACAAAAAATATTGCGGATATGTCGAACGAAGGGAATATTTCCCAAAGAATAAAAAATTGGAGCGTGTTACTGTGCAATTATCGGACCGACGGTAAGATTAATCGGGTTAAACTTGCGATGAAGATTGAAGTTCTATGGAAAATTTGAAAATATTGTCATAAAAAATAGTTTAATATATGTTACAGTGTTGTTATACTGTTCTCAATTTTATTTCTATTCAATAGGGGAAAAATGACAATATGGAAAACTATATAAACTCTTTTCAAGACCTCTCTGAATTATCAAATGATGCCCCTTATTATTTTCGTGGCAAAAGTTTGTATACAACCGGTTGGAAGATGCACTTATTCTTAAACAGTGCTCCGGATAAGTTTCCCGACTTACATAATGAGACGATACAGAAGATATCAAAATTCTTGATTGATAGAAACTTAGAACATAAATTTAGAAATGGTAATGACGGAGATAATACCTTTTGCATATACATTGGCGATAGAAATGAATGTGAAACTCTTGCCAAAGAGTTGGTCGCTGAGTTTGGCCGCGAATTTAGTCAATTATCTCAAAATGGTAACAGTTTTAGCGGTTCAGATCAAAATTTGTTGAATAATCCCAATATAGGTATTAGATTTGACGGTGTTAACGAGAATCTCCCTAATTCTCCTTTTTTCAGATACGGAGCCAATGGTATTCCGGAGTTTTTACATGATTGTTATTTAGCTTCCTCGGTGCTTGGCAGAGATATTTCCAAGAAACAAGAAGATAAATTAAAAAAGGTTGCCGCTCATATAATATTAGCAAAGTTCTGCGGGGAAAAATATCTTGGCAAAAACTATCAAAACAAACCTTGGGACAGCGAATTATTTGGCAATGTATCAGAGTTCTCCGCTGAGGATATTAATAAATATACTCAAGTATGTGTTGCAATATTTAACCCTCAAAAATACATAAAACCAACTTCTCGAGCACTCGACGGAGAAGGATATAATATTGATGTAGGGGCTAAGCTTAGAGTTGTTAATTCCTCAACAAAGCCTATGAACCAAGTTTCTATTAAAAATCACAACTATTCTCTTGCGGATGCTGACAATGTACAACTGTTTGAAACAAAAGACAAAGCCGGCGAAAAATTAGTTTGGCGAAAGGGAGACAAAAACCTCGCCCAATGTACTATAATGAAAGAAGGACATAGTTTCGTATCCTTATATGATGAGAAGGACAACAAATCAAATTTTATGATTTTCCAAGGAAATGTTTATAGGGTTGTTAATGGCAAAGCAGAGGATCTTGAAAGCGGTTATCTTTCCGCCAGAGTTCAAAACATTGCCATAGAGAGTGCTGTCATCAAAAAAGGTATGGTTAATTTTAATACAAAAGAGTATTTTGGGAATCGTGACAGATAGGCTCAACATCAAAGGTGGGGGCAGGAGCAGTATCCAAGATTATAAAATCGGAAGATTGAAAGATTGGAGCGGGTAACGGGAATCGAACCCGCATTAAAAGCTTGGGAAGCTCTCATTCTACCATTGAATTATACCCGCGTAAGGCAGGTTTATTTATATTATCATCCGGCAAAAATGCAACAGAAAAATTGCCTTTGTGCGCATTTTTTTGAAAATTATCCGGCAGGCTTCGACATTATCTTCCGCAAAAGCAAAGCGCCGCCTGTTGCCGGCAGCGCTTTGCCACAGATACGGAGAAGGGCAGAAACTAGTCGGCCAACCCCAACAGACGGTACTTGACGCGAACGTCGTAGTCCTGACCGTAACTTTTAATCAGCGCGTCTTCGGCTTCCTGTCCCAAATCCAGCTGCAGGCGGCGTTCCAGAATCTCCATATCCGTCTCGGAGAGCTCGCGCGGCGCGGCCTGACCGTCGGCCACGGCAATGATGTGTTTGCCGTTTTCCTCAATCAGTTTCGGCGTGCCGTTGGCGTCGTTAAACAGTTCCAGCATCTGCGCCTGTGCCAGACCGGCAAAGCTTTCGCTGCGGGAAAGCGGTTCCGTGGCGATAATCTTCAGCCGGAAACGGCGGCCGACGTCGGCAATGTTGTCGCCGTTTTCCAAATCGTGCATCACGTCGTTGACAATTTCCTGAGCAATGGCCGATTTTTCATTTTCCCGCCAGATTTTTTTGATTTCCGGCAGAGCTTCTTCCATGCTTTGCGGACGGCTGTCGGCCACGGCTTTGACTTCGGCAAAAACGTAGCCGTCGTCGGTTTCGACCACTTGCGAAATTTCGCCCTGGTTGTAAGAAAATACGGTATCAATAAAATCCGCGTTTTTCATCAAATCGGCAAAAGCGGCGGGCAGGGCGGAGGCGTTTCCCCGTTCGTCAAGCCCTTTCACTTCGTTTACGTTCACGTTCATTTTTTCGGCAATGTCGGACAGCGTGCCGCCGGCGGCAAGGCTGTCTTCAATGTCGTTGATCAGGTCATAGGCCGTTTCATACACCTTTTCCGCGGCAATGGCATCGCGTATCTCGCCTTTGACCTTGCTTTCGTCAGTTTTGCTGCCGGCCCTGATATCCGTAACCTTCATGATGTGCCAGCCCATTTCCGTCTGCACGGGGCCGACGACTTCGTTTTTGGCGGCGGCAAACACCGCGCCGCCGAGGTCGCCGAGCAGCATGTCTTCGGAAACATATTCAAGGTTTGTTTCCTCGTCAATCTGGCCGGCCATGTCGCGCGCGGTCTGATAAAAATCTTCGCCTTTTTGAAGAGCGGCGAGGGCGGCTTCGGCCTTTTTCTCGTCGTCAAACACCATTTGCAGAACGTTGCGTGTTTCCGGTGTGACAAAGCGGTTGATGTTGGCTTCGTAATAGGCGGTTATTTCTTCGTCGGAAACATCTATGTTTTCGGCAATGTCATCAAAGGAAAGAACGACAAAGTCCGCGTCTCTTGTCTCCGGCACGACAAATTCGGAAGCAAAATCTTCGTAATACTGTCTGCTTTCGTCGTCGGAAATTTCTCTGTCAACGACCATGTCGGCATCGTCAATTTCTATATATTTGAAGATTTTGCGTTCGGCTTCCGCGGCGGCGACATATTTTTTCATAATCGAAGGCACGTTGAACCCCGCTGTCGGATTGCCCGCAAGATAAAGCCTTTCCAAATCGCTTTTTATGGATTCCAGATATTCGCTCTCGCTCATGCCCGACTGCGACAGAAAATAATTGAACACTTCGCGGTTAAACTGTCCGCCTGCATCCATAAACTGCGGCTGCGAAAAAACAATGCCGCGGATCTGTCTGTCGCTGACGGAAATTTTGTTGCGGGCGGCCGTTTCGGCAACAATCAGTTCCTCAAGGTCTCGTTCCACCAGCCCGGCCAGCATGTTGTTGCGGATTTCGTCGGTAATTTCCAAATCGCCGAACAGCTTTTGCGCGGTGCGGATTTCGTCATTGAGCTGCAGGTTGATTTCCTGCTGGTTGATTTCGCGGTCGTTCACCTTGATGACGGCGCGGTTGCCGGCGGCGCTGTCGATATATCCGGAGATGCCGAACAACGACATGAAGCTCATGGCCGTCAATATCAAAATACCTTTTGTTATCCAAGAATCTTGCGCTTTGCGTAACGTGGTAATCATTCGTTCTGTCCTGACAAATTATTTAATCTTAAATTGAACTAATCTGTATATATAAATAGATTTCTCAATATATGCAATTGTTAAAATATTAATGTTGAAAAGTTTTTTTTATTATGCTAATTTTGCGGCAACGTGAAAACTGTTTTTGAGGGAAAAGCAAATGTTGAGAAAAAAATTAATCGCCGGCAACTGGAAAATGAACGGCCTTGTCCGCGAAGGGACGGAATTGGCGGCCGCCGTTGCCGCCGGTGTTAAGAGCGAAAGTTTGAATGATAAATGCGACTTTCTGGTTTGCCCGCCGTTCACGCTGCTGTCGATTGTGGGCGAAGCGCTTAAAGGCAGCGGTGTCGCACTCGGCGCGCAGGACGCCCATTTTGCGGAAAAAGGCGCTCACACCGGCGATGTCAGCCCGGTGATGCTCAAAGATATCGGCTGCTCTTATGTTATTCTCGGTCACTCCGAACGTCGCGCCGACCACGGCGAAACCAGCGCTCTGGTTGCTAAAAAAGCCGCCGCGGCTTATAAAAGCGGGTTGAAAGCGGTTATCTGCATCGGTGAAACTCTGGCTGAGCGCGAAGCCGGCAAAACGCTCGACGTCTGCGTGGCGCAGATTGAAGAGTCCGTTCCCGCCGAAGCCGACGCCGACAATACGGTGGTGGCTTATGAACCGGTATGGGCCATCGGCACCGGCAAAACGCCGACTCCCGCCGATGTGGAAGAGGTGCACGCCGCCGTCCGCAACGCTCTTGCCCAAAAGCTCGGTCAGGACATTGCCGACAAAATCCGCATTCTCTACGGCGGTTCGGTCAAACCCGGCAACGCCAAAGATTTTCTCTCGCTTGCCGATGTCGACGGCGCCCTTATCGGCGGTGCCAGCCTGAAAGCGGAAGATTTTCTGAATATCGCCCGCGCCGTTTGTTAAAATAAATTTGTTTTTGTAAGGATATAAAAAATAATGAGTACGGTTTTATTAGTCATTCATCTGCTGGTGGCCATTTTTCTGGTTACCCTTATTTTGTTGCAGCGTTCCGGCGGCGGCGCCCTTGACGGGCTCGGCGGCGGCTCCGGCGCGGGCAATTTTCTGACCGCCCGCGGCACCGGCAACCTGCTGACCCGCCTGACGGCGATTATGGCAACTTTGTTCTTTCTGACCAGTTTGTCGCTTTCACTTTATTATCGCGACCACACGACCCAAACGGCGGCGCAATCCATCCTTGACGCCCCGGTTGCCGCAACCGATGAAGCTCCGAGCGCACCGGCGGCGGAAGCCGAAGCGCCGGTCGATGCAGCCGTTCCCAGTGCACCGGTTGCCGAGAAATAGATGAAAAAACAAACCGAAAATACGGGGCACCTTAGCGATTAAGGTGCCCCTGTCGCTTTAAAACACAGTAATAAAAACGGAATTTTTGAACATGACGGAACAGACAACGACCCAATCCGCAAACCCCAAAACAAAATTTATTTTCATTACCGGCGGCGTGGTTTCTTCGCTGGGCAAAGGGCTTGCCTCCGCCTCGCTGGCGGCGCTGCTGCAGGCCAGAGGCTTCAAGGTGCGCCTGCGCAAGCTCGATCCTTACTTAAACGTCGATCCCGGAACCATGAACCCCTGCCAGCACGGCGAAGTTTATGTGACCGACGACGGCACGGAAGCCGATCTCGACCTTGGGCATTATGAACGCTTTACGGGGATACCGGCAACCAAAAACGACAGCGTGACTTCGGGCAAAATTTATCAGCGCGTGCTCGACAAAGAACGTCACGGCGATTATCTCGGCGCCACCATTCAGGTTATTCCCCATGTTACCGGAGAAATCAAAAACTTTATTCTTTCGGGGTTAAACGACGAAGATTTTGTTTTGTGCGAAATCGGCGGCACGGTCGGCGATATCGAAGGACAGCCGTATCTGGAAACCATCCGCCAGCTGGCTTATGAACTCGGGCGCGAACGAACGATGTTTGTGCATCTGACGCTCTTGCCCTATATTCCGACGGCCGGGGAGCTTAAAACCAAACCGACCCAGCATTCGGTAAAACAGTTGCAGGAATACGGCATTCAGCCGGATATTCTGCTGTGCCGGTCGCAGATTGCCATTCCGCAGAACGAAAAACGCAAAATCGCGCAATTTTGCAACGTTCGCGAAGAGCGTGTGATTGCCGCGCTCGACGCCCGATCGATTTATCATGTGCCGTCGGCATATTCGGCCGAGGGGCTGGATACGGAAGTGTGCAAATATTTCGGGCTTGCGGCGCCGGCGGCGGATTTGAGTCCGTGGCGGCATATCGAAGAAGTGGTGGAAAATCCCGAAGGAGAGGTACGTATAGCCGTGGTCGGCAAATATCAGCTGAAGGAAGCCTACAAGTCCATCGACGAGGCCTTGACCCACGGCGGTATTGCCAACCGCTATAAAGTGAAGGTGAAATGGATTGACGCCGAAGACGTGGAAAAAGACGGCGCGGCGCAATATTTGTCGGATGTCGGCGGTATTCTTGTCCCCGGCGGGTTCGGCCAGCGCGGCACAAAGGGAAAAATTGCCGCCGTCCGCTACGCGCGGGAAAACAATATTCCTTTTCTCGGGATATGTTTCGGGATGCAGATGGCCGTTATTGAAACCATGCGCAACGTTGCCGGCATCAAAAACGCCGGCAGCAGCGAACTGGATGCCGATTGCGAAGCGGTTGTCGGCCTGATGACCGAATGGGACAGGAACGGCGCCAGGGAAATCCGCAACCGGGACGGCGACTTGGGCGGCACCATGCGTCTGGGGGCTTATCCCTGCGTGCTGGCGAAAAATTCGAAAGCGGCGGAAATCTACGGCGCCGGAGAAATCAGCGAACGTCATCGTCACAGATATGAAGTGAATATCAAATATGAGTCTTTACTTTGCAAAGCAGGTATGCTAATAACCGGTAAATCACCGGACGGAAAACTGCCGGAAATTGTCGAACGTCCCGAACATCCGTGGTTTGTCGGCGTGCAGTTTCATCCGGAGCTGAAATCCAGGCCTTTTGCGCCGCATCCGCTGTTTGTGGCTTTTGTGAAAGCGGCTATCGACAACAGTCGTCTGCTGTAAAAGGCAACCGGTGCCGACTACCGTTTTTTTGTAAAGAAAGAATGATGAAAAAAAAGATATTAATTACATTTTTTGCCGTGATGGTTTCTTTTTCCGCCGAAGCGGGCGTTGTCAAAGATTTTTTCACCGATGCGTGGGAAAATTCCAAATATGCCTTAAACTGCGGCGCCAACGATCTTTATGTGCCGATACGCACCTGGCACAACCGTCTGTTTTATGATGACGAACATATTGATAAATATAACGAGGAACCGTGGGGCATCGGCTACGGCCGCAGTTTTTGGGAAGGAAACGAATGGCACGGCGTTTATGCCATGGTTTTCAAAGATTCGAATTTTCATCCGGAAACGATGATCGGTTATGCCTATCAGTATAACTGGGAACTCGGAACTTCCGGCGATCTGCGGGCAGGCATAGGCTACACCATCGGGGTTACCCAGCGGGAGGAATATCTGTATCTGCCGGTGCCGCTGCCGCTGCCGATTGCCGGCATTTCTTACAAACGGCTGTCTTTGCAGGCGGCCTACGTCCCCGGCGTCAAGAACGACGGCAACGTGCTTTTTGCCTGGTTGCGCTGGACATTTTAAGATTTTTCCAACAGTAAGGAGGACAACAATGGATCAAAAAACGATTAAAATCGGTGATTTTGAAATCGGCAACCGTCTGCCGCTGGCCTTGATCGCCGGCCCCTGCCAGATAGAGAGCCGCCAACATGCCGTTGACATTGCCGGCGCCATGGTGGAAATTACCAAAAATCTCGGTATTAATTATATTTTCAAAGCCTCTTTTGACAAAGCCAACCGCACCTCGCTCAAATCGCCGCGCGGCGTGGGCATAGAGGAGGGCATGCGCACCTTTGACGAAATCAAAAAACTTTACGGCTGCCCGATTTTGACCGATGTGCATGAAAGAGAACAATGCCCGATTGCCGCCGAACATGTCGACATACTGCAAATTCCGGCGTTTTTGTGCCGACAGACGGATCTGGTGGTGGCGGCGGCCGAAACCGGCAAAATCGTCAATATCAAAAAAGGGCAGTTTCTGGCGCCTTGGGATATGAAAAATCTGGTTATGAAAGCCGTGGACAGCGGCAACCCGAATGTGTGCATCACCGAACGCGGCACCAGCTTCGGCTATAACACGCTGATAACCGACATGCGCGGTTTTCCGCAGATGGCCAAAGACACCGGCTGCCCGATTATTTTTGACGCCACGCATTCGGTGCAGCAGCCGGGCGGGCTCGGCGGAACTTCCGGCGGACAACGCGAATTTGCGCCGGTTCTGGCGCGGGCGGCGGTAGCCGTGGGCGTGGCCGCCGTGTTTATCGAAACGCACGAAAATCCGGACAAGGCTTTGTCCGACGGGCCAAACTCCATTGCCTTGAAGGATATGCCGCGGGTTGTTTCCGAATTGATGGCTTTTGACAAGGTCAACAAAAGCATTATTCACGACTACTGATCCGGCAGATGCCAAAGCCCCCGGTTGGAGCAGACCGGGGGCTTTGATAAAAGAACAGAGGGCAAAAAATGCAGTTTGAAGACGAAGGATATATCGTCGGCGCCCGGCGTTACGGCGAAAGCTCACTGATTGTTGACGTTGTCAGCAAAAATCACGGATTGTTGGCGGGGTTCGTAAAAGGAGGCGGCGGCAAAAAGAATCTGGCCGTCTATCAGACAGGGAATAAAATTTCTTTTTTTGCCTATGCTCGGATAGAGGAAAACATGCTCAGTTTTCGCAGCGAACTGCTGGCCGCCGACGCCGTCAATTTCATGAACTCGCCCGAACGGTTGGCCGCTTTGTCGGCGTTTTGCGCGCTGAGCATATCCTGTTTGCCTCAAAAAGAAAATTTAGAAGATTTTTACAACAGAATAGACGATTTTTTTAACTTTTTACTTAAAGAAAACTGGCTCGCTTATTATTGCTTTTTTGAATTTTATCTGCTTGAATATCTGGGTGTCGGGCTCGATTTGAGCGCCTGTGCGGATACCGGAACAACCCACGACTTGGCTTATGTTTCCCCGAAAAGCGGTCGCGCCGTCTGTCGGGAGTCCGGGCTTCCGTATGCCGCGAGGCTCTATCGTTATCCGCGCTTCATTGTGGACGAAAACTATTTTCCGGATAAAACAGAAATAGCGGATTTACTGAAAATGACCGGTTTTTTCCTCAATAAAAATTTTTTTAAGGCACATGGCTTGAAATTCCCTGAAAACCGTGCTAATTTGCTCGAAAATCTGAATTTGTACTAAAGAAATATGCAGGAAAACGAAGAAAAAATCAAAAACGTGCAGTTGGCCGAAGAGCTTGGCAAACGCTATTTGTCTTATGCCATGTCCACCATTGTTTCCCGCTCGCTTCCGGACGTCCGCGACGGTTTGAAACCGGTGCACAGACGGCTGCTTTATGCCATGCGTCAGCTGCATCTGGATCCGAAATCGGGTTTTAAGAAATGCGCCCGTGTGGTCGGCGATGTTATCGGTAAATATCACCCGCACGGCGACAGTGCCGTCTACGGCGCCATGGCGCGGCTGGCACAGGATTTTTCCGTGCGCTATCCGCTGGTCGACGGGCAGGGAAACTTCGGCAACATAGATGGAGACGGGCCGGCGGCCATGCGTTATACCGAAGCGAGGCTGACCGAATTTGCCATGGCGATGATGGAAGGCTTAAACGACAACGCCGTCGATTTTATGGACACTTACGACGGCGAAGAAAGCGAGCCGACGGTTATGCCCGCCATGGTGCCAAACCTCCTGTGCAACGGTTCGGCAGGCATTGCCGTGGGTATGGCGACCAATATTCCGCCGCATAACCTGAGCGAGGTTTGCGACGCGCTTCTTTATTTGATAGAAAATCCCGAATGCGATATCGAACCGCTGGTTAAGCGTATCAAAGGGCCGGATTTTCCGACCGGCGGGTATATTATTGACAAGTTTTCCAACATCCTTGAAACCTATCGCCAGGGGAAAGGGGTGTTTCGCATCCGCGCCAAGTGGGAAAAAGAAGACCTGGGGCACGGGCAATATCAGATCGTGGTGACGGAAATTCCCTATATGGTGCCGAAAGCCAAGCTGGTGGAAAAAATAGCCGCGTTGCTGCTGGAGAAAAAAATTCCGCTCTTAAACGATATTCGCGATGAATCCGCACACGATATCCGAATTGTGCTGGAACCCAAAAGCCGGCTTGTGGACGCCAATCTGCTGATGGAGCATTTGTTTAGGCAAACGGAGCTTGAAAGCCGCTTCAACCTGAATATGAACGTGCTTGACGCCGACGGCGTGCCGCGGGTGATGTCCATTAAGGAAGTGTTGCGGGCGTTTCTGGATCATCGGCACAACGTGTTGATAAGACGGACAAAATATCGACTGGAAAAAATTGATTATCGGCTGGAGATTTTGAGCGGTTATCTGGTGGCCTACCTTAACCTTGACCGCATTATTGCCATTATCCGCGAAGAAAACGACCCGAAATCCGTGATGATGGCGGAGTTTGAGCTGACCGACAATCAGGCGGAAGCCATCCTGAACATGAAGCTGCGTTCGCTGCGCAAACTCGAAGAAAGCCAAATCCGCGAGGAATACGACGAACTGACGGAAGAAAAGCAAAAGCTCGAAGATCTGTTGGCAAGCGAAGACAAACGCTGGCAGGCCGTGGCTGCGGAAATCCGCCAGACAAAAGAAAAATTCGGCAAAAAGACAGCCTTGGGTCGCCGGCGGACAGAGTTCTCCGAAGTGGCGGAAACAATCGACGTGCCGCGGGAGGCGCTGATAGAAAAAGAACCGGTGACGGTGATTTTGTCGCAAAAGGGCTGGATACGCTCCCTGAAAGGGCACGTTTCCCTAAATGATGAATTTAAGTTCAAAGACGACGACGCCCTGCAGATTGCGCTACATGCCCAGACAACCGACAAACTGGTGATTATGGACAGTTCGGGCAAGTTCTTTAACATTCCGGCCAACGAAATCCCGAGCGGCCGCGGGTTTGGGCAGCCTTTGCGGCTGATGGTGGACATTGCCAACAGCGACGAAGTGACGGCGATGTTTGTTTTTGAGCCCAAAGCCGCGTATCTTGTGGCCTCACAGAAGGGCTATGGTTTTATTGTGGATGAAAACCATATTATTGCGCAAACCCGCAACGGGCGCAAAATTATGAACGTGGCCGACGGCGACAAAGCCGTTTTCTGCCTCAAAGTGACCGGCGATATGGTGGCCGTTGTCGGCGACAACCGCAAACTGCTTGTCTTTAAGGCGGAGGAAATTCCGACGCTGGCAAGGGGAAGGGGAGTCGGCTTGCAAAAATATAAAGAGGGCAGCCTGTCGGATATTCAGTTCTTTAACGAAGCGGACGGTTTCAGCTTTAACCGCAGCGGCGGCGTGAGCACGGAAAAGGATCTGATTACCTGGCTTGGTCATCGCGCGCAGGTCGGCAAGCAGGTGCCGTTCGGTTTTCCGAAAAACAACAAATTTTTCACACAAAACAACGAATAAAAACATATTACAAATGTTTTTCTTTAAGAGTCCGAGCTCTCCGGGCTCTTTTTTTGTGTTTGAACAACTCTGCGGATGTATGGCGCGGGTTTTCAAAACTCAACGCGTTTAATAAACAACAATATTTCAGATGATTAAGTCATTTGCATCGCATAAAAAGCCGGCAGCGGCACGTTCGGCGGCCGGTTGTGAAATCCGAAACGGGGGAGATTGTTGCACAGGATTTCGAGCCCGAAAATGCCATATAATGTTTGCGTTCCGGCAGCGCCTGAAAGGCTTTTTATGGTCGAAGAGGAATATTATGACGGACGAGGGAAAAATATAAATTGAGATTGAAAAAGAAGTTGTTTTTGACATACATTCGGACAATGAGAACAAAAAAGAATCTAAATATCAATAGAGTGCACGCACATCTTAATATCAGATACTTTTGTCGCATAATGTATATTATGTATAGTTTATGGTGAGTTTATAAATGAAATATGAAATTTATGGACTGTTTCAAATAAATTTGTTTTATCTTGTCTGTTTTTATATTCTATTGATATCTAATAAGATTGGAGCTTGCAGCTGCATTCAGATCAAATCCGGTTAAGAACACATTTGTAAGATTTTTTCGGCTCAATCAACTGCAAAACATTATCCGGCCGTTTGCTTAACTTCGGTTAATTTAATTATATCAGACTGTTGCAACTGTTGTATTTGTGCCTGTCGTGAAGCTTTTCTGAGAGTTTTTGGCGATATTTTTTATCTGTTTTCAAATCATAAGCAGATAAATCTTTGCAGACATTATCCTCAATTTTCCTATCTGTAAGCTTCGCCGCTTATCAGTTATTTTCTTCACCGTTTTTTGACAATAAAAATTTTTCTTGAAAGCTAAAAAAATGCTTTTGTTTATATTCGTAACCTCTTGTAATGTTTGTCTTGTTTTCGATCCTTCGACTTAGATTGCAGCGCATATCAGCTTTTGCGTATAGGGGTTTTGCGGATGGTTGAAAATTTCATCCACCGTTCCAAACTCTACCGCTTTGCCGTCTTTCATGACCATAATGTTGTCCGACATTGCGCGAACCGCGTTCATGTCGTGTGAAATAAAAATATAACTCAGTCCGCGATTTGTTTGAATTTCCTGCAGCAATTTGATGATTTGCGCCTGAATGGTCACATCGAGCGCAGAAGTCGGCTCGTCTAAAATAAGCAGCTTCGGTTCCAGAACCAACGAGCGGGCAATGGCTATCCGCTGCCGCTGACCGCCGGAAAATTCGTGCGGATATTTGGCAAGGTCATTTTCGCCAAGACCGGTTTCCGAAAGAACCCGCAGGATCTTTTGCCGCCGCTCGGCGGGGCTCAGCCGCGGATAATGGACAAGCAACCCCTCGCCCACGATTTCTTCCACATTCATCCGCGGGTTGAGTGAATTGTACGGATCCTGAAAAACGATCTGAATGTCTTTGCACAGTTTGCGACGGCTTTCTTTGTCCAGCCGATGCAGATCGGACTCCCCGAAAAATATATTGCCTTTGTAGGACACGAGGCCGACAATCGCCATGCCGACGGTCGTTTTGCCGGAGCCGGATTCCCCCACAATCCCCAGAGTTCCTCCTTCCGGCACGGAAAAGGAAACATTATCTACGGCCGCCAGCTCTTCGGTCGTTTTGCCGAAAAAGTTTTTCTTTAGCGGAAACGTTACTCGCAAATTTTCCGCCCGCAACAGCGGCGCGCCGGCATTGACGCCGTTTTTCAACAGCATATGAGCATTTATTAATTCTTTGGTATAAGGATGCTTAGGGCGCTCAAAAACCTGTTTTATGCCGCCCTCTTCCACAATCCGGCCGTTTTTCATGACCAGAACCCGGTCGGCGATTTTGCGTACGAGCGTCAGATCGTGACTGATGAAAACAATAGCCATGTTCAACTTTTTCTTCAAGTCCGTCAACAGGTTGATAATCTGCTCCTGAACCGTTACGTCAAGCGCGGTCGTCGGCTCGTCGGCTATCAGAATGTCCGGATTGTTGGCAATGGCCATGGCTATCATCACCCGCTGCCGCTGGCCGCCGGAAAGCTCGAACGGATATGCCCGCATGCGTTTGGCGGCATTTTTGATGCCGGTTAATTTTAGCAGCCGCAAAACTTCTTTTTGGGCCGTTTTTTCCGTAAACCCGCGATGCAGAACCAGCGTTTCCGCAATCTGTTTTTCTATTTTGTGCAGCGGGTTTAAGGACGACATCGGTTCCTGGAAAATATAGGCAATGCGGTTGCCGCGGATTTGGCAAAATTCCTTTTCGTTCAGACCGGCCAGCTCTTTGCCCTCGAACAAAACGGAGCTTTGGCTGCCAAGTTCCGCTTTCGGAAATGGCAACAGGCCGAGCAGCGACAGGGCGGTAACCGATTTGCCGGAGCCGGATTCCCCCACAATGCCCAAAACCTCCCCTTTGGCAAGCGAAAAGGAAACGTCTTCGACAACCGTGTTTTTGCCGCCGTTCGCGCTGTTGAAGCAGATACTCAAATGTTTAACGTCCAGCAAACTCATCGGCGGTTTTTCCTTGTATCAAGCATATCACGCACGCCCTCGCCCACAAATATCAGCGCGGTCAACAATACCGACAGCACGACAAAGATGGAAATGCCTATCCACGGCGCCTGCAGGTTGTCTTTGCCCTGGCGCACAAGGTCACCGAGAGAGGGATATTCATGCGACAGCCCCAGCCCCAAAAAATCAAGCGCTGTCAGCGAAACGATTGCCTCGGACATAATAAAAGGAATGAACGTAACGGCGGAAACCAGAGCATTCGGCAAAATATGGCGACAGATAATCCGCCGGTTGCTCACGCCCAGCACCCGCGCGGCCTTGACAAACTCAAAATTGCGGATACGCATGAACTCTGCCCGAACCATGCCCGTCAGCGCCGGCCAGGAAAAAAACAGCAGGATAATCAGCAGGCTGGCAAAAGTCGGCATAAACATGCTGGAAACGATAATCAGGATAAACAGTTGCGGCAGAGATTCCCAAATTTCTATAAACCGCTGCATGAAAATATCCGTCCGTCCGCCGAAATATCCCTGTACGGCGCCGGCAAATATGCCGATGGCAGACGAAATGAGCGTGAGCAAAAAGGCAAACACCAGCGACAGGCGCAAACCGTAAATGATACGGGCGACAATGTCCCTGCCCTCGTCGTCGGTACCGAGCCAGTGGCGGGCAGACGGCGCGGCGGGGGTGGGCTGATCCATTTCCATATCCACGGTGTTGAAAGAATACGGAATTATCGGCATCAGCATCCAGCCGTTTTGTTCTATGTTTTTGCGGATATAGGGATCGGCATAATCGGCAGGCGTCGGAAAATCGCCGCCGAAATCGCGGTCAAGATAGGTGTTAAACAGCGGAAAATACCATTCGCCTTTATATTTTACCAGGAGCGGCCGGTCGTTGGCCAAAAATTCGGCCAACAGGCTCAGCATCAGCAGTCCCGCCAAAATCCACAGGGAAAACCAGGCGCGCCGGTTCTTGCGAAAAATGCGTATTTTGGCCGCCGCGCCCGCAGCCGTTGTCTGCTTATTCTGCGGCAACGGCTTCTCCGCTTACGGTCGACAGAGGCGCTACGGCGGCTTCCGCTCCGACGGCCACTTCCTTATCCATTATTTTGGGCGCGGCAAGATTTTTTTCTTCCAACGGCGGCAGCGACGGATCGGCCGCCATGGGGACGCCAACGGGTTGTGCGTCGGCTTGAGCCGTCGTTTCCGGAGTAGTCGGCGGCATCAGCTCTGCCGGCTGCGGCGCCGGGGGCGTGTTGCCGACAGGTTGCGCGGCCGGGGGCAACAGCGGATTGGTTTTTGTAAGAGGCAGAGATTTTGGCGCCTGATAATTCACCTTGCTCCACTGTTTGTACCAACTGTTGAACTCCTGCAGCGACTTTTGCGCTATAGCGCCGGTGAAGCGAACGGAAGAAACATCTTCCTTAATTGCTTTTTTGGTGCTTTTTGAAAGCGTCGTCCGCCCGAATTCCGTACATTTCGGTCCGCCGGCAAATTGATTGGCCAGAATTTCCTCAACCGGACAAATGGACTGGTTGATAACAAAGCGGTTGCTGGCCGGCAGGCGAATGGCCAAAGTGACCATCTGGGCGTTGCGGAAGCGTTCCGAGAGATTTTCGTTATCGGAGCCGACAAGGTCGTCCATGCCGCTCAGGCCTTCAATAATAACGGAAACCTTGTCTCCCTGAGGCATCTTGCGAATAGCCTGCATCAATTTTTCCAGTTGGCCGAAAAGACACATGGTCTGTTTTAAGTAGGCATTGCGTTTTTCAAGCAGACTTTGTTTGTCCACCCACGGCTGGTTATATTTCGGCAGCCATTGGGAAACGGGCAGCAACCGGCACATGTCGTCATATACGTACATGTCTGCCGGCAGGTCGAGATAAACAAAATAAGCATGACGCCCTTTGTCTTCGGCCATATCGCTTATCAGCATGTCTATATTGGCAAAAGAATTGACAACATAGAGTTTTTTGTAACTGATGCCGACAAGCGGCGCCCGAGAGGGGTTAAAGAAAGGTTTGAGCCAACCGTATACCGTTTTCATCATGCCTTCGCCGGAAAACAGGCCGGTGCTTTCCAGCCACTGAAACAACAGCACCTGCATTTTGTCGCCGGTCGGCAGGTTCACTCCGTCAAGGTTGAGAGGAAAGTTTACTTTGGTGACGCAGCGATTGACGGCGGCGGCATTGTTTTGGTCGCACAAATTGATGCCGTGAGACTGGTAGGCGCTTATTTTATAGCCTTTTTCTTTCAAATCGTCATAAACGGCGTTGTCTTTCAAATAGGCCTCAAATTCTTCGCGATTTCTGAATTGCCAATATCCTTCTTTTAAGACCTGCGTTTGCAGGAAAGACACTTCTTCGCCGGCGGCGTAATTCAGGTTGCGGGCGGCATTGACGAAGTGATTGTTATGGGTGACATAGGCATTGGGATAAAGCCTGAAGCCGTTTTTGGCATAAAAGCCCAGCATAATCTCCATCAACCGATTTTTATACATTTCGGCGGCATCTGTTTTTTCAAGGCTTGCCAGATAACTATATGACGGCGCATTGGCAATCATCAGGGTAACCGTTTTTTCTCCTTCTTCCTCCGCGGCGGCAAGGGCGGCCGGCATATCGGGTTCGATTAAAAATTCGCTTGCCGGACGGTTTTGGTTGGCAAGCACGGCGCCGAAACAAAACACGGCCACCATTACGAGCAGCGCCTTAAATCTTTTGGGCGTAAACATCAGAATACAAAAGACTACCACGCCGGCCACAACGGCGCCGAACGTTTCCGAACCGCCTCCCGTTCCGGCATTAAAATTGGCAAACTGGTGCACCATTGAATAGGTAAACAGTCCGGTGGTTAAGGCCGTGAGCAGATAAATGATGATACTTAAAAAGGAAAAAATAAAATAAACAAGGACGATTGCCGCCCCCATACCCGCAAGCATATAAAACACTTCCGAACGCAGGCCGCTGCCGACAAAGACATTCACCGGCCCCGAAGCGGCAAACAAAACAAAATCTATTCCGAGCAGGGAAAAGGTAATCAGACAGCAAGCCGCCAGATTAAAAAGATAATTCCATAATGCGCGGTTGTTTTTTTTCTTCTTTTTATTTTTCGGAGTTCTGGTAAGAGGGGTGGTGATCGGCTGCATCTGAACGGCCTTTTTTTCCGCAACTACGTCGTCCATGGTTTTGTTCCTTTATTTATTATGACATAATGCTATATAAGCACACTCGTTCGCATATTTAAAGCAAAAAACCGGAGATTGCACAATCTCCGGTTTTTTTGTCTGCAAAAAAGAGATCACCGCGAATAAAATTCGATAACCAAGTTCGGTTCCATAAGCGAAGCATAGGGAACATCGTCAAATTTGGGTACAAAGGCATATTTGACGCTGAATTTGGAATCGGCTTCCAGATAGGCGGGAAGCTCGTGCAGATTGGACTCGAGAGCAGCCACCACCATCGGTATCTGCCGGGAATTTTCTTTTATCGAAAGGATATCGCCGGCCTTGACCATATAGGACGGAATGTTGACGCGCTTGCCGTTAACCAGAACATGACCGTGGTTAACAAACTGGCGGGCGGCAAAAATGCTCGGCACGAACTTGGCTTTGAAAACCAGGTTATCCAGACGCGATTCGAGAATACCGATAAGGTTTTCGGCCGCGTCGCCGCGTCTTCTGATGGCTTCGGCATAATACTTGTGAAATTGCTTTTCCGACACATTGCCATAATAAGTTTTCAGACGCTGTTTGGCCTGCAACTGTTCGCCGTAGTCCGACAGTTTCTTTTTACGGGCGCCGTGTTGGCCGGGGCCGTATTCACGTTTCAGGAACGGGCTTTTCGGGTCGCCCCACAGATTGGCGTGCAAGCTGCGGTTTGTTTTTTTCTTGGCTTTTACAATACTTTTCATAAATTTTTCCTTGTTTTGGGTTTCATATTTTCATTATTGTCCCGGTATTTCCGAACATCAGTTGCGGATGTGGCGAAAAACGCCCTCTTTTCCGGAAGTGAGGGCAATCTAATACATTTTATTTGAAAAATCAAGCATAAAAAATTACATCCGACATCAGGCGTGCATGGCGTCGTCAACAAAAAAACAAATCTGTTTATTCCCCATCCATTTGTCCGTATGAACGCTTCCCGCCAGATGAAAAAGCTGCCCGCGGCCGGCAAGAAGAGCCTTACCCATTTCCGAATCGGCGGCATTAAAAGCCATGGCCTTCACCCTGTCGCCGGCAAAAGAACCGAAAGTGCAGCGAATATGGCCGTTGCCGACAATATCCGCCCGCAACAAAGCAGTATTGGCCAGCATCAGTTTCGGCTCGGGATTGCCCGCACCGAAAGGCGCAAGCCGCTCCATTGCGTCGGCAAACTCGGGAGTAAGCGCGGCCACGGAAACCACAGCCTCCAATTCCGTAACGGGAACCGGCGCTTTGCTGCCCGTCATATGCATGACATATTCGCCGGCAAATCGGCGAAAGGCCTCCAGATTTTCTTCCTTCAGGGAAAAACCGGCCGCCATATTGTGGCCGCCGCCTTTGGTGAGCAACCCTTTTTCTTTGGCCGCCATAATCAGCGCGCCGATATTGAGCCCGGCAACCGATCGGGCGGAACCTTTGACTTCGTCGGCCTCAATCGACATAACGAAAGACGGCAGATTATAACGCTCTTTCAACTTGCCGGCAACAATGCCGATAACCCCCTGATGCCAGTCGCGTCCGTAAACGAAAGCCATCGGATACGATTGCGGCACGCTTTCGAGAAGTTCCATGGCCTGCAGCAAAACATAATTTTCAATTTCCTTGCGCTTTTCGTTAAAAACATTCAGTTTTTCGGCAAGCTGTTCTGCCTGCGCTTTATTTTCGGCGCACAGCAGCCGATATCCGGTCGCCGCTTCGCCCACTCTGCCGCCGGCATTAATTCGGGGTCCCAGAACATACCCCAATTGATAAACGCCGGGCGCCTCTGTCAGTCCGGCTTTGTCCGCTAGAGCGCAAATTCCGGGGTTTTTTCGCTGAGCCATCATATTCACCCCGAAACGAACAAACGCGCGGTTGAGCCCCAGCAGCGGCACCACGTCGCAAACGGTGCCGAGCGCCACCAGATCCAGTCTGTTTTTCAAATTCGGCTCGGGGCAGGAGGCACTGTAAAACCCCCGGCGGCGCAGTTCGCGGTTGACGGCGACGACGGTCATAAACACCACTCCGACGGCCGCCAGATATTTCAGATACGGACAGTTGTCGCATTCGTCCAGACGTTTGGGATTAACCACGGCATAAACGGCCGGCAGTTTTGCCTCCGCTTCGTGATGGTCGAGCACAATAACGTCCATACCCTTGTTTTGCGCATATTCCAACACCTCAAATGCCGTCGTGCCGCAGTCGGTGGTGACCAGCAATTCGGCGCCGTTCTTCAAAAATTCGTCCACCGCGGCAAAACTCGGGCCGTAACCTTCCTCGCGTTCGGGAATATGCGCAGGCACATTGAGCCCGACATCCTGCAAAAACAGCTTCAGCAAAGAAGAAGACGTGGCGCCGTCGACATCGTAGTCGCCGATAACGGCAACCCGTTCTCTGTTTTCGACGGCGTCGGCAATCCGCGCCGCCGCCTTGTCCATGTCTTTCAGCACCGACGGATCGGGCATCAGTTTTCCGAAACCGGGGTTCAAAAAATCTTCCGCCTCGTCAACGCCGATCCCCCGCGCGGCAAGGATGACCGCCGCGGCCGGCGGCAAATCAAACTTTTCGGCAAGCAGGGTTGCCGTATTTTCGTCATAGGCCGCAAACCGCCACAAATTTCCGTTAAGCGAAAGAATATCGGCAAAGTCTGTCGGTACTATTTTATTTTCCGACATTTATTTCAGTAGCTCACATAAATTTCGGCGCGGCGGTTCATCCGTTCGCCCGACGGCATTGCTTCCGAATAAAGCGGACGGCTGTCGGACAAAGCCTCGATCGCCACCGAATTTTTCGGCGCACCGGCCTTAACGAGAGCGGCGGCAACGTTTTCCGCCCGTTTCAGAGAAATTTTGAAATTGGCCAGTTTGTGGGCGGCCGCATCCATGTCGCGCGTGCGGCTGGAAGCAAAGCCGTAAACCGTGACATGGGCATTTTTTTCTTTGGCCAGACGGGCAATCTGTCGGATTTCGTCGTTATATTCGGCGGCCACGTTTGCGCTGCCGTCGGCAAAAAACACCGTTGTCGCCTGATAAGCGACGGAGGCTTCCGTCCTCACAACCGGAATTTCCGTTTTGGTTGTTTCGGACTGTTTTTTTGCGGGCTGTTCGGCGGCTGAGTTTTCTTTTTTCTCCCGTTGCAATTTTTTTCTTTTTTCGTCGGTCAGAATTTTCTTAAATTCCTTTTCCTTGTCCAATACCGCTTCGGCCTTGTCGCCACGGTTTACCAACAAAGACGCGTCTGCGGCTTCCGTCTTGTCTTCGTAAGCCGCGTTGATGGCATCCGAACCGAGAGTGTCGGTCGCCTTCAACTGCCGATGTATCGGCCGATATGTTTCTATGGCTTTTTGATTTTCCGGTTTTGTTTCTTTTGTCGTCGCAACATCCGAAGCGCAGGCGCCGACCATCGCCATGCCTGCCGCCGCCAACATAAATTTTAGGTATCGTATTTTTTGCATCATAAGTTAACCCGCTGTCATATTTTTTTGCTGTTTATAGTTCTAACTTATGACGAACAAGAAAACAAGGGCAAAAAACAAAATTCAAAATTTTTTTAAAAAAGTTTGTCTTTTTAATAATCTTGTTATACTATTTCAGCAGTAGTTGAATACGGAGGAACAAACAATGTCTAAAATTTTCACCCTTTTTACCATGATGCTGGCGCTGGCGGCCTGTTCTGATAACGACAACCGCGAAGAACTGATTATTACCGACGAGGCCGGTAATAAAACGGTTTATAAAGTTGAACTGGCGCAAACACGCGACGAACTGACCACCGGACTGATGAACCGCACTTCTCTTGACAAAGATTCCGGCATGATTTTTGACTTGTCGCAGTTTATCGACGTGCCGACGGCCATGTGGATGAAAGATACAAAAATCGGATTGGATATGCTCTTTATCGATCAAGACGGCATGATTTATTGGATTTACGAAAATGCCGCGCCCGATTCCGTAAAAATTATCGTTGCCCCCTACCCGGCTCACGCCGTGTTGGAAGTTAATGCCGGCGAAGTTAAAGCTAAAGGCATAGAAATCGGCGATACGGTCGAATACAAACTTTTCGGCGCTGCCGAAACGGAAAAATCCGCCGCTGCGGAAACTGCGGAGAGCAATGAGGCGTCCGCCGAAGATGAACCGATTGCGGACCCCAGAGAAGACGTGACGGAAACTTCTGCAAAAACAGCGGAATAACAAAAACATTTCACGCAAAATTTCAAGAAAATTCCCCGAAGAATTTGTTTTCGGGGATTTTTTTTGTGGATGATTAGAAAATCTTTATGTCCGCGCGGGGCGGATTGTTGCCGGCGGTGGTGCGCGCTACAGACGGTTGATGCGGGCAACGCAGTCGCGGATGGCTTCCAGTCTGACATTATAGGCTGCCAAATCCCTGCTGACCAGAATTTTCTGATCCGGACGCACCTTCATGGCGCCGAACGAGCGGGCAACCATGTCCACCAGTTTTTCCGGCGCGCGGAAAACATTGTTGTGAAAGGCAAGCAAAAAGCCTTTGGCGCCGGCATCTATCTTTTCGATATTGGCCGCTTTGCACAACTGGCGGATTTCCACCGTTTTCAAGAGGTTTTCCACTTCCGGCGGAATGGCGCCGAAACGATCGGCCAGTTCTTCGCGCATGTCAAGCAGCGCTTCCGGCGTTTCCAAACCGCCGATACGCTTGTACAAACCGAGACGGACGCCGAGATCGCGGACATAGTTTTCGGGAATCATAATCGGCACGCCGGTTACAATCTGCGGGCTCCAGTCGGCGGCGGGCCTGTCTTCCGCATTTGCGCCGGCTTTAAGGCGGGCAATTTCCTCTTCCAGCATATGATGATAAAGGGCTATACCCACCTCTTTGATATGTCCGGACTGCTCCTCGCCGAGGATGTTGCCGGAACCGCGGATATCCATATCGTGACTGGCAAGCGAAAAGCCCGCGCCCAGGCTGTCCAGAGCCTGCAAAATGCTCAGACGGCGGGCGGCAACCGGTTTCAGGTGTTTTTGCGCCGGCACGGTAAAATAACAATAGCCGCGCACTTTGGAGCGGCCGATGCGACCGCGAAGCTGGTAGAGCTGCGCCAGACCGAACATGTCCGCCCGATAGACGATCATGGTGTTGACCGTGGGCATGTCGATGCCGGACTCGATAATGGTGGTTGAAAGCAAAATATCGCCTTTGCGGTCGGCAAATTCGTTCATCACCTCTTCCAGATGTTTAACCGGCATCTGCCCGTGGGCAACCAGAATTTTGGCATCCGGCGCCAGTTCCTGCAAAATATCGTACACGCGGGCAAGGTCGGAAACGCGCGGACAAACCACAAACGTCTGTCCGCCGCGGTATTTTTCGCGGTAGATGGCTTCTTTTATCATCACCCCGTCAAAAGGCATTACAAAAGTGCGGGCGGCCAGCCGGTCGACCGGCGGGGTGGCGATAATCGACAGCTGTTTAACGCCGGTCAGCGACATTTGCAGCGTTCTCGGGATGGGGGTTGCGGTCAGCGTCAGCACATGCACGTCGGCTTTCAGATTTTTCAGTTTTTCCTTATGAACCACGCCGAAATGCTGCTCTTCATCAATAATCAGCAGCCCGAGATCGGCAAATTCAATATTATCGGCAAGCAGCGCATGGGTGCCGATGACAATGTCGACGGCGCCGGTTTTCAGGCCTTCTTTGATTTTTTTCGCCTCCGCCGCCGATTGCAGGCGCGAAAGCATGGCCACATTGAGCGGAAAACCCGTCATCCGCTGGCAAAAATTGTAATAATGCTGGCGGGCAAGCAGGGTCGTCGGCACAATCAGCGCCGTCTGCGCGCCGGACATGGCCACCGTGAAAGCCGCGCGGAGAGCAACTTCGGTTTTGCCGAAACCGACGTCGCCGCAAACCAGCCTGTCCATCGGTATGCCGGCCGCCAAATCGCCCAGAACATCGCCGATGGCGTTTAACTGGTCGTCGGTTTCCGTATAGGGAAAACCGGCGCAAAATTCATCATACGCGCCTTCCGGCGGCACAAAAATTTCCGCTTTTTTCAGCTGTCTTTGCGCCGCGACGGCAATCAACTTTTCGGCAATTTCATGAATGCGTTTTTTGACTTTGGCTTTTTTGGCCTCCCAGGCGCCGCCGCCGAGCGTGTCGAGACGGGCGTCGTCATCGTCCGCCCCGTAGCGGGAGACGGTTTCGATGTTTTCCACCGGCACAAAAAGCTTGTCGTCGTTGGCATAGACGATTTTCAGACAGTCGTGCGGCGCCCCGCCGGCGGTAATGGTTTCCAGCCCCATAAAACGACCGATGCCGTGTTCGATATGCACCACCAGTTCGCCGACGGTAAGTGCCGACAAATCGGCGATAAAATCTTTGGAACCGGCTTTTTTGCCCGCGCGACGGTGGCGGCGGGCGCCCAAAATGTCCTGTTCGGCAACCAGACACAGCCCGTCGCCGCGAAAACCGTGGGGCAGCGGCATCACCAGCAGCGGCACCCGTTTGCCGGCGGCTTTGTCGCAGGCTTCCTGCCAGCCGTCGGCATAAACAAATTCCGTATCGGCACAAGGTCCGTCGCTTTTGGCGTCGTTTATCAGCGAAAACAGGCGTTCCCGTGAACCGGGAGTGTAGCAGCAGACAATCCTTTTTAAGCGGGCATATTCGTTCAGATAATTCAAAAGTTCGGCATAAACCTGCGCCCCGCCCATGCTTTTGGCAGCCGAAAAATCGCGCCCCGGAAGCACGCCGGAGTCTTTGTTGTTTTCTCCGTCGGGGAGGTTCAGTCCGGTTAAAAAGGTTGCCTGTCGGCGGGCGGCAAGGCCGGCAAAGTCATTTTCGTTTAAGAACATCAGTTCCGGGGCAACCGGACGATAAACATCCGTTTCGTCGCCGTTTTTTATCTTCAGGGCTTCGAGCCGGGCGGCATAATGGTCGGCGATGCTCTCGCATTTTCCTTCCAGAGCGGCGTCGACACCTCTGCCGATGACAACGGTTGCCCGCGGCAGATAGTCAAACAGCGACGGCAGCGGTTCGTCGTAAAAAAACGGCAGCCAGTTTTCCATGCCCATATATTTGCGTCCGGCGGAAACGGCTTCGTAAATTTCGTCGTCCTTGAAAGCCGCACCGAAAGCTTCCCGATAGCGGCCGCGGAAGGTTTTGACGGTGTTTTCGTCCAGCACCACTTCGCCCGCCGCCTGAAAAAGATAGCTTTTCTTTTCGCCGGTGGTGCGCTGGCTCAGCACGTCGAAACTGCGGATTTTTTCCACTTCGTCGCCAAACAGATCTATCCGCAAAGGCTCTTCCGCACCGGTCGGAAAAATATCCAGAATATCGCCTCTGACGGCATATTCGCCGGGTTCCATCACCTGCTCCACCCGGGTATAGCCGTTAATCGACACATAATGCAGAAAATTGTTGAAATTTATGTTTTCGCCGACTCTGACTTCTTTCAGCGCGTTGAGAAAAACCCGTTTGGGCGGCAGTTTTTGCAGCACCGAGCCGATGCTCGCGGCCACAATCCGCGGCTTTTTTCCTTCCGGAGCAAAAGCCAGCCGGCCGAGGGTATCCGTCCGCACGGAAACGATGTTCGTGTTTGGCGACACGCGATCGTAAGGCACCGTGTCCCACGCCGGAAAACGCAAAATTTCCGCCGTCGGCAGCAGCATCTGCAAAATATCGGCGTTTTGTTCCAAAGCGACGCCGTCGCTTGCTATATACAGAATATCCGTTTTGCTTTGCCGCCACAGGTCGGCAACCGCAAACGGCTCGTAACCTTCGCAGACGGAAGAAACGGTGTTTTGTTTATAATCGGCGGATTTTTCCATGGTTGTTGTTCTTCGCGGTTTACATCTTTTCCAAAAATATATACAATCGCGCATAATGGCAACAATTTTTTCAGGCAGTAACAAATGCGCCCGTCCGTTTTATATCCTCTGTTTGCTCCCGTTTCTTCCATCCGCGGCGTCGGCGAAAAACACGCCCGGCTGCTGGCCAATATCGAGGCGGAAAAAGTTGCCGACCTGCTCTGGCATTTGCCCTATGCCGTTAACGACAGGCGGCGCGTTAGTAACGTTACCCGGATGAAAAACGGCGAAATCAACACCGTCAAAATCCGCGTGGTCGAGCACACGCCCCCGAAAAACCGCAAACAACCCTATACGGTGTGGACCGAAGACGACGCCGGCAACATGCTGGCGCTGGTCTTTTTCAAAGTCTATCCGGAATCTATTGCCAAAAATCTGCCCGTCGGCGGCGAACGGATCGTCAGCGGCCGCGCCGAGCTGTTTAACGGCCGCTGGCAGATGAGCCATCCCGATTATATCGTTACCCCCGAAAACAGCGCCCTTATTCCCGAAATCGAACCGGTCTACGGGTTAACGGCAGGCATTACCAACAAGTTCGTCCGCCGGCTGACAGCCGCCGCTCTGGCTGCCCTGCCCGCTCTGCCCGAATGGTTGGAACCGCATTTTAAGCAGCAGGAAAAAATGCCCTCTTTTGCCGAAGCCCTGAACCGGGCGCACCACCCCCAAAGCGTCGACGATTTGTCGCCTTTGTCTCCCGCACGCCGGCGGCTGGCCTATGACGAACTGCTCGCCAACCAGCTGGCTCTGGCGCTGGTGCGCGAAAAAGCCAAAAAACAAAGCGGCCGGCAAATTGCCGGTGACGGGAGTCTCCGCCGGCAGGTGCAGGCCGGGCTGTCCTTTTCTCTCACCGACGCGCAGGAACGCGTATTAAAAGAAATTTACGCCGATCAGGCCTCCCCCTGGCGGATGCTGAGATTGCTGCAAGGCGATGTCGGCAGCGGCAAAACCGTCGTTGCCCTGCTTGCCATGCTCAACGCCGTGGAATGCGGCGCGCAGGCGGCCATTATGGCGCCGACGGAAATTTTGGCCAAACAGCATTTTGACAGCATTGCCCCGCTTACCGATAAAATCGGTGTAAAAACGGCGCTTTTGACCGGCAAGATAAAAGGCAAGGCCAGGAAAGAACTGCTGGCTGAACTGCAAAACGGCAAAATCGACATTCTGGTCGGCACCCATGCCCTGTTTACGGAAGACGTGGCTTTTGCCGATCTGGCCTGCGCGGTTATCGACGAACAGCACCGTTTCGGCGTGCGGCAACGGCTGGGGCTGGCCGACAAAGGCCGCCGCGCCGACGTGCTGGTCATGACCGCCACGCCCATCCCGCGGACATTGGTGCTGACGGCTTTCGGCGACATGGAATATTCCAAAATCGACGAACTGCCGGCCGGGCGCAAACCGGTTGACACTCGGGTGATGCCGCTTGAAAAAACGAGCGACGTCATTGCCGCCGTCAAACGCAAAATTGAGACCGGCGAAAGAGTGTACTGGGTATGTCCGCTGGTAGAAGAATCGGAAAAGACGGATTTGGCCGCCGCCGAGGAGCGCTACGATATTTTGCGCAAAACCTTCGGCGCGGACGTCGGGCTGATACACGGCAAAATGAAAGAAAAGGAAAAAGACGAAATCATGGAGCGCTTCAAGTCCGGCGCGATCAAACTGCTGGTGGCCACCACCGTGATTGAAGTGGGGGTTAATGTTCCCGAGGCCACGGTGATGATTATCGAACATGCCGAACGCTTCGGTCTGGCGCAGCTGCACCAGCTGCGCGGCCGCGTCAAACGGGGCGCCAAACCCGCCACCTGTCTGCTGCTTTACGGTTACCCGCTCAGCGCTACCGCCCGCGCGCGCCTCAACATCATGCGCGAAACCGAAGACGGCTTTGTCATTGCCGAAGAAGACCTGAAACTGCGCGGCGGCGGAGAGATTCTGGGCACCCGCCAAAGCGGCGGCGAACAGTTTTTGCTGGCGCGGATGCCCGAACATCAGCCGCTGCTTTTTACCGCCAACAAAGACGCGCGGATGGTTGCCGCCGCCGATCCGGAACTTGCCTCCCCGCGCGGACAGGCTTTGCGAACCCTGCTCTACCTGTTTGAACGCAACGAGGCGGTCAAAACCTATCTGGCCGGCTGACGAAAAGAAAAATATTTGTGCATCAGGTAGGTAAAAACGGTGATTATGACCGTATATATGCCCTGTGCCAAAATCTCGTTTACGCTCCAAACGTCAACCGTCAGATACATAAAAACATAATTCAAAAACATCGTTGCCAAATAGACGCCGAAGGCTTTGGCGTATTCCCGCCGCAGGTTGCCGCAAGAGCGGAAGACATAGTAACGCATGGTAAAAATCGACACATTTGTCGAGATAACGTAACCGACGGCAATGGCCGCCTGATAGGGAATGCCAAGCCCCGCCACCATCAGCACGAACAAGCTGTAGGAAAAAACGGTGTTAAAACCGCCGACCAGAAGAAAGCGCAGTTTTTGCGGCCAGGCAAACCAGAGGTTTTCAATTTTCCGATACAGTCCGATTATCATCTTGCGGCTCAATGTAATAAATTTTATAAATGCGGTTTTCGTAAACCGACCGGTAGTTTTCTCCGGGGACAAAATCGGGCGTATTTATTTTGTGGAGCATAAAATAGTCTCCGGGCATGGGCAGCCCGCGCCGCACCTCGTAAGAATAATAATCTTCCGCAACATGAAAATTCGGCAGGTTAAGAGAGGTTTTGACGGTAATGTCTCCGCGCGGATAAAGATATTTTAGAGCCGTTCCCCAACCTGTTACTTTCCACCATTTATGAGCGGTTATCTCCCTGGAATACATATAGATATCGACCGGATTTTTTTTGGCTTCGGCAATGATAAACGCCGCCGCGGCATGTCGATCGGAGCCTTCTTCCCGTTCAAAAGTGTCTTTGTTGACGAGCCCCGAAAACAGCGCGAGCGGAACGAACAGACAGGCCAACACCACCGGCCGCCGCAGAAAATAAAACACATAGGCCGTGCAAAAAACGGCGGGCAGATAGAGATAATAGGTTTTATAATAGTCGGGCATAACGACAATTTGCAGCACGAAAACAATGACGACGGCGACCAGCGTGCTGGCGAAAACCGCTCCTTCCAAAAACAAAAAGTTGCCCCGGCCTTTTTGCCTGAACGCTTTGACGCCCCATAAGACTAAGGCTGCAACGCACAAAAACAAAGCGATTTTGTTAATCCCCAGCACGACCGGCAACGGGGCGTAATGCGTTTTCATATAGGCGTCTTCGATAACCAGAAAATCCGACCCGCCTGCGGAAACCGCCGGCACTTCCTGAACCAGAAAGAAAAACGTGGCAAAAACAAACAGGCTCCAAAACAGCAGATATTCCATCGGCATCGAAGCCGCCGTCTTAAACGGAGACAAAAACGACGCCGGCACGATATCGCCGCGGAAAACCCGTGCCAAAATCAGGAACCCCAGCAATCCGGCATAAAAAACAACCGTCGTTTCCTTGGTATAGATACCCAAATTCACAAACAGGACAAAACCCAGAAGATATCTGAATTGACGGGTTGCGGCATATTTTTCCGCAGACATAAAACTCAGCAGCACAAAAATCAGAATCAGCTGCTCGGCAAAGATAATATTGTTAACAACAAAAACGGATGGCAGAAAATTTATAACCGCCAGCAAAATCAGTCTGCGGGCAACGGGAATAAACGCCAAAAACTTATAGAGCAGAAACAAACACAATACCTGTTTCAAGACGACCCATATGCCGATAACGGCATAATTGCGGGTAACGGCATAAACAAAATTATGATCCAGATTGGCCAGCGGCGTGAAGCGGATGGGATCGATAATCGGCAAATTTCCGAAATACATGTTTTTGACGGCGTTGACGCTCATCAAATCAAAGTTGTTCAGCAGCGTATTTTCCTGCAGCAAAGTGGCCGCCGCATAAGCGGCAAAAGATAAGGCCAAAACCGCCAAGCCTCCCCATTTTTGCGCGCCTGCTTCGGCAAAAACATATTTTTCCGCCGGTAACAGCGATATTTTTGCGGGCTTAAAGAAAAAATGCACCACCAGACAGTTTAGCCCCATAAACAAAAACACGGCAAGCGTATACAAAAACAGATCGTTTTGCAGGAAAAAAAAGTGATAATGCGCAGAGAGGCCGCCGAATATGTCATCATTGAACAGAGGTTCCGACCGCATTTTATTTTCCGCCCATCAGTTTCAACAACACATCCGGCCGCAATTTTCGCAAAATAATCAGCCAATAAGGATACGGTCGGGCGTTATCGATTTTCAAAAACCGACGGATATCCTCTTTCACTCTGGCATCGGCCTCTTTCATCAGCTGTTTTTTGGTAATGGATATATTTTCGCCGTGCAGCTGATATTTGAACAAAACTTCCTGTATGTTGCGGATTTTCAGGCCGGCAACCAGTGTCTGGCGCAAAAGATCATAATCTTCGGCCACGGCAAAAGAAGGATTGTAACGAATGTCGGCCTTAATAAAATCGCTTTTCCTTATCATCATGGACGAATGCATACAAGTGTTACCGCGCAGTGTTTCCTCTATAGTGACGTTTTCGGGCTGGCACCATACCCAGCCGAGATTGATAAAGGCTTTTTTCAATTTTGCGTACAAACTGTTTGCCGGCATGGCGTTAAACAATTTTCCCCAACTGCCGACAATGGTTACGTCCGGATGGTTATCCAGATAGGCAACCTGCTTTTCCAAGCGTTCCGGCAGGCACAGGTTGTCGCTGTCGACAAGCGCCATATATTCGCCCGCGGCCAGATCCGTCAGTTTGTTGTGGCTGATCGGTATGCCCAGATTTTTTTCGTTGGCATAATACCTTATCCTCGGATCGTCATATGCCTCGGCTATCTGTTCGGAATTATCCGTAGAACCGTCGTTGAGCAGGATTAGTTCAAAATCTTTATAAGTCTGTTGCAACACGCTTTCTATGCACGGTCCGAGAAAGGCGGCGGAATTGTAAAACGGTATGAGTACGGAAACTTTCGGCATCTTGTTTTTCCTTTCGGTAAAGGGAATTACGCTCTGTTTATCACAAACCGTCCGGTTTGTCGACGGCTAATCCCGATATATACACATTGTCTTCTTTGTCCGCGGAGCCGACGCGACATATTTTATATACCTTATTTTCATACACCGGCCGACCGTCGCAACGCTTTTCCGCCTCTGCAGTGTCTTTACGGACAATGACATAATCGCCTGCGGCCGGCGGACGCTCAATTATTTCGCAATAGTTGCCGTTGCCCAAAATTTGTTTTTTTGCCGCCGACAACGGCATATCGGTTGCCAGCCGAATATTGCCGCCGACATATTTCAGCGCGGAAGCAAAACATTCCAGCTTCCACAAGTCTCCGGCGGCTTCTTCGGACATATAAAAAGTTGCCTGCAGATTTTTCCGCTCCGTGATAAACTCTGCCATCATCCGGCGGGCGACGCCTTCTTCTTTCTGCCAAATGTCGTAATTTACCGAAGCCGACCAACAAACGACGGGAATAAAAATAAGCGCCGAAATCGCCCGCGAGCGAATGTTCCCGAAAATATACGCCGTACAAAAAACAGCCGGCAAATACATATACCAGGTTTTGTACCAATCGGGAAAACAGGCTATCTGCAGCTTAAAAACAACAATAACCGCAATTATTGCGCCTCCGCACAACAGTCCCTCGGCAAACAGGTTTGTCCGTTCGTTTTTTCGGCAACCGATTTTGGCGCCGAAAGCAAAAACGGCCGCCGTCGTCAGGGTTAGTTCCAAAGCGTTTATTTTCAGCAATTCCCCGACACTCCGATGATGATGCCGCAGATAGGCGCCGCCCACAAAAAGATCGCTGAGCAAAAAATAGCCGACGGCAAAAAGAAACATGCTCCACAGCAACATATATTCCACCGGCATTGTGCGGATTGTTGCCAACGGCGAAAGAAAAGATTTCGGCGTCAACCGCCCCGCCGCGATATTTTGCAGCAGCAAAAACACCAGTATGCCGAGATAAAACAAAATATTCGTTTCCTTGGTATAAATGGCCAAATTCATCCACAAAACGAAAGCAAACAGGGAACAAAACTTTTTGCCGATATCATAATTTTTCAGGGCAAACAGGCTGAGCACAACAAAAATCAGCGTGTTTTGCTCGGAATAGACAATGCCGTTGACCCAAAAAACCGGCGGCAGAAAATTTATGACCGCCAGCATAACCAGACGCCGACCGACCGGGATGAAAGAAAAAAAGCGATACAACAGCCACAACGCCAAAAATTGTTTTAAAACGTTCCACCAGGCAATAATCGTATAATTGTGACTGATGCCGTAAATGACGTTATGGTCGATACCTGCCGCCGGATTAAAGCGCAGAGCGTTAAAAACGGGCGCCTGCCCGTAACGCATGTCGTTGATGTTGGCGGCGTTCATCTGGTCATAGTTATTAAATATCGTCAGATCGAGCGAAAAAATATTGGCGACATACAATCCGCAAGACAACGCCAACAGCAGGGCGGCGCTTATGTCGGCAGGTTTCAGGGCGGCAAAGGAATAGTTTTTCATATCCGGCAAAAGCCGCGCGGACGTCTTGCCGAGACGGGCGGCAAGCAGCGCGTTGACCAACAAAACCGCCGCCACCGCAAGCGCGTAAACATAAAAATCGTCATATCCGAAATAATAAATAAAATTATCCCGAATGTGAGTTAAAATATCATTACGAAAATACGGAGGCTCCGTCATGGCTGTTCCCGCAGGAAAATGTTTAACCTCAACTTCAATTCAAAATTCCGACACATCCGTCGCAACATACGGCTTATACCCGCCGCCGGCACCGCGTTGCAAACCGATATCGGTGCGGAAACTTTCGGCATGATACATATCACCTTTCGACAGATATTGAATATTTATTGCATATATTTTATTATCATGAACGAATATCGTTGTCGATGACGAAGCAAAATATATACACAAGGGAGAAAAAACATGCCAAAACTGTTGATTGTCATACCCTGCTACAACGAAGAAGAAGTGTTGCCCGCAACCATTGAAAAAATGACGGCGCTTTTGGACAGACTGATACGCCAAAAAAACGCGGCGCCGACCAGCCGGCTGTTGTTTGTCGACGACGGCAGCGTCGATAAAACATGGGAAATTCTGCAGCAAACGGTTAACGAAAATCCGTTGTGCGAAGCGCTCCGGCTGTCGCGCAACTTCGGCCATCAGGGAGCCATTTTGGCCGGCATGTACGACAACGAGGCCGACATTTATGTGACCATCGACGCCGATTTGCAGGACGATCCCGAATGCATCGCCGAGATGCTCGAAAAAGTCAATCACGGCGCGGAAGTGGTCTACGGCGTGCGCAGGGAACGTTCTTCCGACACTTTTTTCAAACGGGTGAGCGCGCAGGCTTTTTATCGGCTGATGCATCTGCTCGGGGTAAACATTATCTATAACCACGCCGATTTTCGGATGATGACCCGACGAGTGGTGGAGGAATTAAAAAAATTTCCCGAGCGCAATCTGTTTTTGCGCGCAGTGGTGCCGCTTGTCGGCTTTAAGTCGGAATGCGTCTATTACAACCGCACGCCGCGTCTGGCCGGCACAACCAAATATCCGCTGCGCAAAATGCTTGCCTTTGCCTGGAACGGCATTTCCAGTTTTTCCATTGTGCCGCTTCGGCTGGTGACTTTTGCGGGTTTTCTCATTTCTCTGCTCGGCGCCTGTTTTGTTTTGAAAATCTTTTTGAACTACAACGAGCACGGCGCCGTTTCCGGCTGGGCGTCCACGGTTACCCTGATTACCCTGTTCAGCGGCGTGCAGATGATTTCCATCGGCATTATCGGCGAATATATCGCCAAGATATTTGTTGAAGTCAAACGCCGACCGTTTTACATCGTGGATAAAAAAATCTCCCCGTCCGCGCCGCAAAACAAAAAACAAACGACAAAAAAAGCGCGGACTAAATCAGGTTCTTGACGGTTTTGTGACCAGTGGCAAAGTCCTTAACCAGAAAGGTGGTGACAGGGGCGGCGGAATATTGTTCAAACAGCAGTTCGTGCCCGAGACAAAGACCGATGTTGATGTTTAAGTCCGTTTTCTGCCGGTTCAGATATTCCGCCTGCGACAACGGATCGCAGCTTTTACCCTGCAGATTTTCGGAAAATTCGGAAGCCTCGAGCCCGCTTTTTTGACAATGTATGCGAAAAACCTCAAAACCGGCGTCTCTTAGCAACTTGTCCAGCTTTTCGGCATAAGGAAGCATTTTGATGCAACAGGCTATGCCCAATTTCTGATATCCGGAAAGACGGGCAAAGTCAATCAGTTCCTGCAAGCGGGAATCGTTAACGGCATAAGCTGCCGTAATCATAACCTCACGGTCTTTCGGAGAATATTCAACGCTCATCTTCCTCCTCCTTGGCTTGTTTGAACGATTTTAGCGCAATCCGTGCCGATCGGCAATATATTTATCGTTTTATCTTATAAAAATCCATACCCCGACAATCCATACAGAAACAGCCCCGCAAAACGGGGCTGCCGGAAGTCTCTCTGTCGACCCAAAGCCTTACTGGTCCAAAAACGAACGCAGCTTGCGCGAACGGCTCGGGTGTTTGAGCTTGCGCAGCGCTTTGGCTTCTATCTGGCGGATGCGCTCGCGGGTAACGTTAAACTGCTGCCCCACTTCTTCCAGAGTGTGATCGGTGTTCATGCCGATGCCGAACCGCATGCGCAGCACCCGTTCTTCTCTTGGCGTCAACGATGCCAAAATCCGCGTGCAGGTTTCCTTCAAATTGCTGTGGATGGCGGAATCAAGCGGCTGCAAGGCGCTTTCGTCGGGGATAAAATCGCCGAGGGAAGAATCGTCTTCATCACCGACGGGCGATTCCAAACTGACCGGCTCTTTGGCAATCTTCATCACCTTGCGCACTTTTTCCAACGGCATGGAAAGTCTGGCCGCCAGTTCTTCGGGCACCGGCTCGCGCCCCATCTCGGCCAACATCTGGCGGGACGTGCGCACCAGCTTGTTGATGGTTTCGATCATATGCACCGGAATGCGGATGGTGCGCGCCTGGTCGGCAATGGAACGGGTTATGGCCTGACGTATCCACCAGGTGGCGTAAGTGGAAAATTTATAGCCGCGGCGATATTCAAACTTATCAACGGCTTTCATCAACCCGATGTTGCCTTCCTGAATAAGATCAAGGAACTGCAAACCGCGGTTGGTGTATTTTTTGGCAATGGAAATCACCAGCCGCAGGTTGGCTTCTATCATTTCCTTTTTGGCGCGGTCGGCTTCGCGTTCGCCTTTTTTGATGGTGTCGACCATGCGGCGATATTCGCTGATCGGCAGGCCGCATTCCTGCGCCATCTGCGCCACGCTTTCGCGCAGCCCCGCCACCTCAACGCCGTATTTGTTTACAAATTCCTGCCAATGCTTGTCTTTTTTGCGCGAAACATTTTCCAGCCAGTTCGGATCAAGCTCCGATTTTTGATAGGCAAGCAAAAAATCCTCACGTTTGATTTTGCAGGCCAAAGCATAGCGCAGAAGTTTCCCTTCCAGCCCCATCAGACGCTTGTTTAGGTCGTTTAATTGTTCAACCAGCTGTTCGATGCGGGTGGAATTGAGGTGGATGGAACTCATCAGTTCCACCAGTTCCTTTTTAACCTGAACATATTTCTTTTCCACCGAGGGCTTAATGGATTTTCCCGCCAGAACGGCTTCCACGCGCTGGCTTTGGATTTTTTTCAAATCATCGTAATAACCGGAAATTTTGGTTAATATTTCAAGCACCGGTTCCCACAGGGCTTCTTCCATGGCGGAAACGGAAGCGGACGAATGTCCGCCGGCTCCTTCGCCGGCATCGTCGGAATGGTCTTCACCGTCGGGGATGTCGTCGTCGCCTTCGTCGTCGAGGCCGGAAACGCTTTCATCGTCTTCGCTCTCGTCCTCGTCGTCAACGGCGTCTTCCAAATCCATATCGTCGGCCAAATCTTCGTCAAGCTCGTCCAGGTTTTCCTTTTTCTCCAGCTCGGCCACAACCTTTTCCAGATTGTCCACCGGCTGGTTTTCCTCGTCTTCATAGACCAGAGCTTCGGGGTCGTCGCCGTACATCATCTCCAGATCGACCACGTCGCGCAGCTGCATTTTGCCGTTTTGCAGATCGTCTTTCCAACCGGCAATGGCCTTAATGGTCATCGGGCTTTCGCACAAACCGTCTATCATGACCGTTTTGCCGGCTTCTATACGTTTGGCGATGGCAATTTCCCCTTCGCGGGAAAGCAGTTCGACGGAACCCATCTCTTTTAAATACATGCGCACCGGATCGTCGTAGCGTCCCAGTTCCTTTTCGTCAAAGTTGCCGCTTTCCTCAATGTCGTCGGTTTCTTCCGGCTCGTCCTCCTGCTCAAAATTATCGGCTTCCGATTCCGAAATGATGCTGATGCCCATATCGGAAATTTCCGCCATAATGTCTTCTATCTGTTCGGAGGTTTCCTTTTCCGACGGCAGGGCTTTGTTTAACTCTTCCACCGTAATATAGCCGCGGGTTTTGCCTTTTTCGACAACACGTTTGATGGCACTGCCCAAACTGTCAATCAGCGGTGCATCGCCCGTGCCCGCTTCGTATAAGTCTTGATTTTCAGTATCTGACATGTCTTTTCCCAAAAAATCGATTTTTTGCCCGGGAAAACCCGGAAAAAATAAATTGCTAGCGGCTCTTTTTTAGAGTTTTCGCACCCGTTTGTCAACACCGCAATATAAATAATTCTTATTTTCACTTCGGCAATATGGACTAACCTTTTATTTTAGCATGGTTTCCGACTCACAAAGCGTTTTTTGCCTCATGTTCTTCCAGCAGTTTTTTCTGCTCCTGTTTCAGCATTTGACAGCGTCGGTACAGTTCTTCCGAAAACGACTCGGAAATTTCCAGCTCGCGGACGCAGTCTTTTATCTCGTTTTCCAGCTGTTTCAGCTGCATTTCCAATATCTTGTTGTCTATCTCGCGGCGCAGCTTGCGCAAGTCCGGCGCCTGCTGCCTTATCATCCGCACTTCCCATAAGGCGTTTACCTGTTTTTCCAGTCCCGCGGCTTTCAAACCTTCGCAAAGGCTTTTGTCGTCCGTCGTTTCATCGGCGTGGAAAATTTCCGCCATTTTTTCCAAAAGCTGCCGCAGGCTTTGGTCTTTTATCTCAAACATGCCGGTTTTTTCTTCATATTCGCCGATAAGCGCCGGATAACACAGCATGGCGGCGGCGATGAACTTGCCGACCATCTCGTCTAAGGCGATTTTTACCGTTTGCGGGCGGAATTTTGCCGGCTCCGGCTGCCCGCGCCGCCCGCTGCCGGCCGCCACCCGCGGCCTGGTCGTCGACGCTGCCGGTGCCGCCGGTCGAAAACGCTCGAACAGGCGTTTTTTCATATCCTGCAGATAATAGCCGCGCACTTTTTCATCGGTGATTTTGGCCACTTCGGCAAACAGCGTTTTTTCAAACAATGCCTTTTGTTCCGGCGTTTCCGCCGGCACCGCGTCCACCACCTTACGCCACAGCAAATCGGCAAGCGGCACCGTGGAGGCAAGCATTTTTTCGTATTCTTCCGCCCCTTTGGCTTTCAAAAACTCGTCCGGATCCATTTTATCGGGCAAAAAGACGTATTTCAGCGAATAGCCTGCTTTCAGTATCGGCAGCGCCCGATCTATCGAACGAACGGCCGCGTGGATGCCGGCGTTGTCGCCGTCAAAACACAAAGTCGGCTCGGGCACGATTTTCCACGCCTCGGCAATCTGTTCTTCTGTCAGCGCCGTGCCGAGCGGCGCCACCGCATAGGCAAATCCGAACCTGGCCTGCGCTATCACATCCATATAGCCTTCGCAAACGACAAGCCGCCGATGCTCATACGCGCTGTCGCGGGCAAAATTGAGATTGTAGAGCACCCGCCGTTTGTTAAATATCGGCGTATCCGGCGAATTGAGATATTTCGGCTGAGCGTCGCCCATTACCCGCCCGCCGAAAGCTATCACCCTGCCCCGTTTGTCCATGATGGGGATAATGACCCGATTGCGGAAAAAATCGTAAACTCTGCCGTTTTTTTCCGACAACACCGAAAGTCCGAGCTCTATCATATCGCTTTCGCGCACGTTTTTGCCCGCCAGCCAGGCGGTTAAACCGTTGTTGTCGGGCGCAAAACCCAAACGGAACTTTTTGATGATGTTTTCGTCAAAACCGCGACGGGCCAGATAAGCCATGGCTTCGCGACCGGCCGTCAACCGCAGGTTCTTTTCAAAATACGCCGCCGCCATTTCGGTTATTTCGTACCACGAGCTCCGGCGATGCGCCTCTTCCGGCGTTTCTCTGGCCGAGCGCGGCACGGCAAGCCCGGCTTTGTTGGCCAGTTTGGTCACCGCGTCCATAAACGGCAGACCGTTGGCCTCCATCTCAAACTTGATGATGTCGCCGTGCGCTCCGCAGCCGAAACAATGGTAAAAGCCTTTGGCTTCATTGACCGTAAAAGACGGCGTTTTTTCGTTGTGAAACGGACACAAGCCCATATATTCCTTGCCCTTGCGGACAAGTTTGACCTTTGCGCCGACAACATCGGCCACCGATATGCGTGAGCGCAGTTCGTCCAAAAATTTCTGAAATTCGCCGTCCATTCGCACCCTTTGGTTTCAGCCGGTTATGTCCTGTCAGCCGAGAAGCCCCTTGATTTTTCCGGACACGGCGCCGAAATCCATCTGTCCGGCGTATTTTTCTTTCAACGCTGCCATCACTTTGCCCATATCTTTCATGGATGCTGCGCCGGTTTCGGCAATGGCCGCCCTGATGGCCGCCTCGGTTTCCGCTTCGTCCAACTGTTTGGGCAAAAAGCTCTTAATGACGACGATTTCCGCCTCTTCTTTGGCGGCCAAATCTTCCCGCCCGCCGTCGCGGTACATTTTGGCGGATTCCTGACGCTGTTTAATCATTGTCTGCATCATCGCCAGCAAATCGGCGTCGCTTGCGCACTCCCTGCCTTTGCCGCGGGCGTCAACGTCTTTTTCCTTAACCCCCGCCAAAATCATCCGCACGGTGCCGAGCCGCTCTGTTTCGTGGTTTTTCATGGCCTCTTTGATGGCGTTCTGAATATCTTCTCTTAACATTTTATTCTCCTTGATTTATTTCTTTTGGCCGTAATTTTTTATCAAACTATAACGATTGTCCGAAAAAAGCAAGCCACAAACGCCCGCCGTTTTCCCCGTCGGCCGTCCGACGGTTCAGACCATTCTTTAACTCGTCTTCGCAATATCATGTTTTTGTTAAAAATAAAAACGCAAAGACGAAACAAATTCCTCTTCGTCCCGACCTTTTGAATTGTCGTCGTAAGCATACTCCGCCGCCAAACCGACATTGGTTGTCAGCGGAATATTGGCTTCCAGCCGATATTTTATTTTGTTGCCGTACCAGGTGGTGGCAAAAACTTTTTCCGCCTCCGCCAACAGCTTAAAACGGGAAAAGTCGACAAACAAACCGGCCGCCGCGCCGAAACCGAGATATTGCCCGTGCGGCAAAAATCCGCCGTAGCTCGCATAGGCGTTGCCTGCAACATAAGCATACATGCTGCGGCCAAGAGCGACGGTTCCGCCGCCGCCGACTTTGACGTTTGCGGCATAGCCTTCTTTGTAGTTCACCGGATTGAGCTCGCGGGCGACATTGAGGGAAATGGCAAACGACACCGGCGCAAACAGGCTGTCAACCGGCGACAGCGAACGGATGCCGAGCAAATCAAAACGGCTGAGAACCGTTTTTTTGCTTTCGTCATAATGACGGATTTTGAAATTGAGAAAATTGATTTCCGCGCCCGGCAACAAGCCGTAATTGTTGTCGGTCAGCGAGTGATACGCCGGCCGGTAGGAAATCTCCTGAAAACTTTCGCCGTTTCTGCTGCCGACGCCAACCGTTGCCCGCATGGCCTCATGCGCCTCAAGCGGCGACCTGCCCTCGGGATTTTCGCTTATCTTGGCTTTGGCGTCCGCCAAACGGTTGCGCGCCGTCAACAGAGCAAAGCTCCGGCGACGATATTCCGGCAGCGGCAAATCTTTTTTGACCAGCTGATATTGCACATATTGATAGGCCGTTTCCAAAACGTCGGCTTTTTCGCCTTCGGGCAGCTCTGCCAAAGTATAGTCGTTTTCCTGCACGGCGGCCAGCAGGGCTTTTTTCTGCCCGCGGTTCATCTGTTGCAGCCGGTGGACGATTTTGGCCTGCCGCGACGGCCGGTAATTAACCCCCTTAACCAAACCGGGCGCGCGGTATACGGCCTTAAAAGTATCCAGCGGAATGGTTTGCAGCGGAAATTTGTCGGCCAGCCGCAGTTCCGGACGAACGGCGTCCAAAGCTTCCATCAGCATATACGAGCAATTTTTGGTAAAAAAGTAGTAGCGCGTCTGCGTATGGCCGATTTCCCACAAATGGGCGACGAACATGTCCAGCTCTTCTGCCGAAAAATCGAGATTAAGCTCCCAGATGTCGCGATTTTCAATATTGTTGTAGGTGTTGATGATGTTATAATAGGGCTTGACCGTCCAACCGCCGTAGTAGCCGCCGGTTAAGCCGTATACGGCATAGAGAACGCCGTTTTCTCCGTCGGTATAAGCGCCGTAATTGGCGCCGTGGGCTATCATCTGCGTCCCCTTGCGCGCCGTGTCTATCCTCAGCAGCGTATGGCCGAACAGAGAAGACGGACTGTTCATATAGGCATCGGTAAACAAAAGCGTTACCCCGGCCGGCTGCAAATCTTCCTTAAACCCGGCGAACTCTTCACATTCAATATTAACAGGCTCGATTAGTCCTTTGTTTAATAAATATTTATATCTTGCCGGGAAAAGGCATATTTTTTCTTTGTCCGTTCCTTCGGCAAACAGTTCAATGCTTGCTTTCAGCTCCGCTTCCGGATCGGTGCGTCCGTTTGCGGCCAGATAAAAACCGGGCGAATCTATGCTGCCTTCATATCCTCCCAAAAGCCCGGGACGATAGTGCCCGAGGGCGAGCCATGCCGCCTCCGGCTCCGCCGCCGCGGAGGAAAAGGCATATAATCCGCCTAAAGCGAAAACAAATAAAGCCTGTTTATTCATGAAAAATCTGTTTGTTTTAGTGTTATAACATACAAAAAAAGCGGCTTTGCCACAGCCCTGCGGCAAAACCGCCTTCTTTCCGTTTTTGCGTCTAGGCTTTAACCATGGCAAAAATCTGTTGCGTCACATAGATGGCGTCCACGTTGCCGTCCGGGAAAATCGAGGCAAAATTTTCCTGCGATTTGGCGGCAAAATCCGCTTTGTCGACATTGAGCATGCCGGCGAGCGTATCCAGAGTTTCGCCCTCGCCGCGGGCGGCGTCAAGAGCATATTGCTCCATGTTGTTTTCGATAAAATGGAAAACCATTCTCTGTGTGCCGCCGGTTACGCGACCGTTCGGATCGCAGCCCGAGGTGCCGAACGTAATGCCGAAAGTCTGGCTGCCTGTCATACCGTTGGTGGTAACCGCCAAAACCTGCGGCACGGGACCGGACTGTCCTCTCCAGGCCATGGAGCCCAGACCGCAACCGGTGCTGTCCACCGCCTGCGCAGAGGAAGCAGCCAAAACCAAAGCCGCCGCCGCAGACAAAAGATAAAACTTTTTCATCGTGATAATCTCCACATAGTTTTTTTAACTTTTTTAATATAATCAAGTCTGCCCGCCTTGTATAGAGCAAAAATGTTTTTATTCCACGGAAAAATCGCTTGCCAAACATTTTATTTTGTGCTACATATTTTAGCAGATATGTAAACGTGATGGCTGTGTTGAGGGGCTCCCTCTCGCAGTCAAATTTTTTAATTTTTTAGCATGAGGTGAACAAAATGGATAAGTTTCCTTTGACGAAGGAAGGTTTCACTGCGCTTGAGCAGGAACTGAAGAATTTGAAGAGCGTTGAACGTCCGAACATTATCGCGGCCATTGCCGAAGCGCGTTCGCACGGTGATTTGTCCGAAAATGCCGAATATTCCGCGGCCAAAGAAAAACAAAGCTTTATCGAAGGGCGCATCCAGGAGCTGGAAGCGGTTATCAGCCGCGCCCAGGTGATTGACCCGAGCTTAAACAAAGGCGACATCGTCCGTTTCGGCGCCGTGGTGCTGGTGGTGGACGAAGACACCGACAAGGAAAGCAAATATCAGATTGTCGGCGACTATGAAGCCGATATCGAAAAAAACAAGATTTCCCTCTCCTCGCCCCTGGCCAAAGCCCTCATCGGCAAAGAAGTCGGCGACGTGGCCGAATATATGGCGCCCGGCGGCAAGAAATCTTTTGAAATTCTGAAAGTTATTTACTGATTGACGTCACATTTCCGTAAAAAAAACGGACGGCCGAATTTTGATAATTCGGCCGCTCGTTTTTTTGCATTTCGTTTTTTACATTCGAAAACCTTTCAGTCAAGCACCCCTTCGGCGTGCAAAAAGCGTTCGGCTTCAAGAAAAGCCTGACAGCCCGAACCGGCGGCGGTAACCGCCTGCCGATAGAGCGAATCTTTAACGTCGCCGGCGGCAAACACGCCCGGCACGCTGGTTTGACAGCTGCCCGCCGGGGTTATGATATAACCGTTGTCGTCAAGCGCCAAAGCTTCTTTGAATATCTCCGTATTCGGCTTGTGACCGATGGCAACGAACAGACCGTCGATATCTATGGTTTTGCGCGCCCCGGTTTTCACGTTTTTCAACACCGCGCCGGTAACGCCTTTGGGCGTATCGCTGCCCAACACGTCTTCGACAACGCTGTCCCATTCCAACGCGATTTTCGGGTTTTGCATAATCCGTTCCTGCATAATTTTGTCGGCACGGAGTTCGTTGCGGCGGTGAATGAGGGTTACGCTTTTGGCAATGCCGGCCAGATACAGGGCTTCTTCCGCCGCCGTGTTGCCGCCGCCGACAACGGCCACGTTTTTGTTGCGATAAAAAAAGCCGTCGCAGGTGGCGCAGGCGGAAACGCCGAACCCGCGGAATTTTTCTTCGTTTGCGAGTCCCAGCCAACGGGCGGACGCGCCGGTGGCAATAATCACGCAATCGGCATAAAAACGGCTGCCGTTATCGGAAGACAAAACAAACGGCCGGGAAGAAAAATCAACCCCGGTTATCTGTTCGGCAACAATTTTAACACCGACGTTTTCGGCCTGTTTTTCCATCCGCCGCATCAGTTCGCCGCCGTTAATCGGCTCGGGAAAACCGGGAAAATTTTCAACGTCGGTGGTAATGGTCAGCTGCCCGCCTTTTTGCAGCCCCGCTGCCAAAACCGGCGACAACCCTGCCCGCGCGGCATAAATGCCCGCCGTATATCCGGCAGGTCCCGAACCTATAATCAAAACTTTTGTTTTATATTCTGCCATTTCTGTCTCCCATAAAAATTTGTTTTCAACATACTCCTTAAAACTTTGCTTTCAAGATAAAAAAACACTTATCCAAATTTCCGTTCCTTCCCCTTAAAGGTTGAACATTAAGGCTTATATATGGTATAATGCAGGCAAAACAACATGCAACGGGAGATATTTGCCTATGAACAACAACTCCAAACCCGTGGTCGTCGGCATCGGCGAAATTTTGTGGGACATGCTCCCCGGCGGCAAAAGAGCCGGCGGCGCGCCGATCAACTTTGTCTATCATGCCGCGGCGCTGGGCGCCGAAGGATACGCCGTCAGCGCGGTCGGCAACGATGCCGACGGCCGGGCCATCGTCGCCGAACTCAAACAGAACAAAATCGACCATGTCCTTGCCCTCACCCCCTACCCGACCGGCAAGGTGCTGGTGGAATTGAAAAACGGCATCCCCGCCTACACCATTGTCGAAAACGTCGCCTGGGATCATATTCCCTACAGCGACGACGCCTCAGCCGTCATCCGGCGGGCAGACGCCGTCTGTTTCGGCACGCTGGCTTCGCGCAGCCCGGAAAGCAGAGATACCCTCATTCGCCTGCTGCAGGAAGCTCCGGCCGACGCCCTGCGTTTTTTTGACATCAACCTGCGCGGAAACTATTATTCGGCAGAGCTTATCCACCGCTATCTCGGTTTTGCCGATATCTTCAAGTTGAACGACGACGAAATCGGCCAAATCCGCAATCTGTTTTCCCTGGACGGAACGGATGAGGAAATCTGCCGCCTGCTGCTCAAACAATACAATCTGCAATATCTGATTTTTACCGCCGGCGAAAAATTCAGCGTCATCTATTCGCCGCAAGGCGTTTCCCGGCTCAACACGCCCGCGGTGCCGGTGGTCGACACGGTGGGCGCGGGCGACGCCTTTTCGGGCGCTTTCGTTTACGGCATTCTTACCGGAAAAAGCATGGCCGACGCCCATAAAAACGCCGTTCGCGTGGCGGCTTTCGTCTGTACCCGATCCGGCGCCTGGCCGCAATATCCCGCTGACATGAAAGGATAAAACAATGGAAAAAAAAGCCAACATTCTGCTTATGCTCGTCCCCGTCATGCTCGCCTTTTTTGCCATGGGCTTTGTTGACCTGGTGGGCATTGCCACTAACTACGTCAAAGACGATTTCCGTCTTTCCGACTCGGTTGCCAATCTGTTCACCTCCATGGTGTTTTTCTGGTTTCTGGTCTGCTCGGTGCCGACCGGCATGCTGATGAACAAAATCGGCCGCCGCAAAACCGTGGTGCTCAGTCTGGCCATAACCGCCGTTGCTCTGGCGCTGCCGCTTGTCGGCTACAACCTGCCGCTTATTCTGATTTCTTTTTCGCTGCTCGGTATTTCAAACGCCGTGATGCAGGTTTCGCTCAACCCGCTTCTGTCCAACATTGTCAGCAGCAAAAGACTTTCCTCGGCTCTCACCTTCGGTCAGTTTGTCAAGGCCATTGCCGCCTTTACCGCGCCGATTATCGCCGCCTGGGGCGCGCTGCACTACGGCAGCTGGCGATTGCTGTTTGCCGTTTATCTGGCGGAAGGTCTGGTTGCTCTGGCCGCCCTGTGGGCGGAAAAAATCAAAGAAGAAGAAATCGGTCGGGCCTCTTCGTTTGCGGAATGTTTTTCCCTGCTGAAAGACACAACCGTTCTTATCTGTTTTCTGGGCATTGTCTGCCATGTGGGCATTGACGTCGGCACCAACGTTTCCGCTCCCCGGGTGCTGATGGACAAGCTCGGTCTGCCGCTTGCGGAAGCGGGATATGCCACCAGCGTCTATTTTCTGTTTCGCACTTTCGGCTGTCTGGCCGGCACGTTCATTCTGGCCAAATATTCCACCCGCCGTTTTTATGCCGCAAGCGTTTTGCTGCTGGCGGCAGGCATGCTCGGACTGGCTCTGTTTAATACGCAAACGGCGCTTTATGTCTGCATTGCGCTCATCGGCTTCAACAACGCCAATTTGTTTCCGATTATGTTTTCGCAGGCCATTTTGCACCGTCCGGACAAGAAAAACGAAATTTCCGGCCTGATGATTATGGGCATTTTCGGCGGCACGATTTTTCCCATGATGATGGGGTTTGCCTCCGATTTGTTCGGCAGCCAGAACGGCGCCGTCGCCGTCATGGGGCTTGGCGTGCTCTATCTGCTGGCCGTGATGCGCCGGGTGCATGATATAGGCAAAAACTAAATGACCAGCACCGGCAAAATCATCTGGACAACGGCGGCCTTTTTTGCCGCAGGCTCCCTTTACCTCAACCTGCGGCAGCCACCGGCGGAATCTTTGCCACTTCTGGCGGAAGGAGAATATATCTGCCCGCCGCAGTTTGAGGAAGAAGCCGAGCGTCTGCGTCCCTCGGCAGAACTCCGTCGGGAACTTGACCGTTATCCCGAGCTTATAAAAAACGCCTCTTCCTTCTCCGAAGTCTGGTGGCTCCGAGAAGAAGCAAAAAACAAAAGCGAAGCCTACAATCGACAGGTTGAGGTCTATAATGATTATCTTGCCCGTCATTGCCGTCAATAATCCCAAGGACGGATAATATAAGACTTTTATTATGCAAAAAAGCTCCCCAAAAATTCACGGGGAGCTTTTTTAGTCTTCGGCCGTCGAAGATTATTCGTCGTTGCTTTCGGTTTCAGGTTCGCTCACCTCGTCGGTGGGCAGGTCTTCGTTGTCGGCCACGCTTTCGCCCAAAACTTCGGAACCGGCTTCTTCTTCCAGTTCTTCTTCGTCTTCGGCGTCGGCATCAAGCCAGGTTACGGAAACAACCTTTTCGTCCTCGGCCGTGCGGAAGAGGATAACCCCCTGCGTTTTGCGGCCGGCAATGCGGATATCCTCCACCGGCATGCGTATCAGCTTGCCGCCGTCGGTTACCATCATAATCTGGTTGTCGTCCTCAATCGGGAAAGAACTCACCACTTCCCTGTTGCGGGCGGACATTTCCATATTGGCAATACCGCTGCCGCCGCGACCGGTAACCCGATATTCGTAAGAAGACGAACGTTTGCCGTAACCGGTGGAAGTAACGGTTAAGATAAACTGCTCGTTCTTGCGCATTTCTTCAAACTGCGCCGGCGTCAGCTTATCGAGCAGCCCCGTATCGGTCGCGGAAACGCTGCCCGGCTCGCCGTTTTCGGCTTCCATACGCTTCACGGCGGAGCAGACTTTGGCATATTCGTCGCGTTCTTCGGCCGTGGCATCGCTGTGGTTCAAAACCGACATGGAGATAACCTCGTCGCCGTCGGCCAGCCTGATGCCGCGTACGCCGACGGAGTTGCGGCCGACGAACACGCGCACTTCGTTGACCGGAAAACGAATGCATTTGCCGCTCTTGGTAGCGAGCATAATATCTTCGTTTTCGTTGCAGATACGCACATTTATCAGCTTGTCGCCGTCATCAAGCTTCATGGCGATTTTGCCGTTTGACTGAACGTTGACAAAATCCGCCAGCGAGTTGCGGCGCACCATGCCGGAGGCGGTCGCAAACATAATCGACAGATCCTGACATTCGGCCTCGTTTTCGGGGAGTTTCAAAACCGTGGTAATGTTTTCGCCCTCGGCCAAAGGCAACAGGTTGACAAACGGTTTGCCCTTGGAGGTGGGCGACCCGAGCGGCAGCTTGTACACTTTCAGCTTGTACACCTGCCCTTTGCTTGAGAAGAACAGCACCGGCGTGTGCGTGCCCGCCACGAACAAACGGGAAACAAAATCTTCGTCTTTGGTAGCCATGCCGGATTTGCCTTTGCCGCCGCGCTTTTGCGCCTTATAGGCATTGAGCGGCACGCGCTTGATATAGCCGGCGTCGGTTACGGTCACCACCATTTCTTCGCGCTGGATAAGAGCTTCCACATCCTGTTCATATTCCAGATCCTCAATTTTGGTGCGTCGCGGCGTGGCATATTCGTCTTTGATTTCGATAAGCTCGTCGCGCATAATGCCGTAAAGTTTTTCGCGGCTGCTCAAAATCGACAGACATTCCCTGATTTCGTCGCCGAGGCTTACCAGTTCCTGATGGATTTTGTCGCGCTCCAAACCGGTCAGGCGTTGCAGCTTCAAATCGAGGATGGCTTTGGCCTGCGCTTCCGACAAATGATAATGCCCGTTTTCCACCTTGCGGTCGGGCTCGTCAATCAAAATCACCAGCGGCTCCACATCGCCTGCCGGCCAGGCTTTTGCCAACAAGGCGTCTTTGGCGTCCTGCGGGCTCGGAGCGTTGCGGATAAGCTCAATCACCGGATCGAGGTTTTCCACCGCTATTGCCAAACCGACCAAAGTATGGGCGCGGTCGCGGGCTTTGTTCAGTTCGTAGATCGTGCGCCGACGGATAACCTCTTCGCGGAACTCGATGAAAGCGGCGATAATATCTTTCAAATTCATCATCATCGGCCGACCGGCGTTAATCGCCAGCATATTCATGCCGAAGCTCGTTTGCAGCGGCGTGTATTTGTACAGCTGATTCAAAATCACGTCCGCCTGAAAATCACGCTTGATTTCAATCACCACGCGCACGCCCTGACGGTCGGACTCGTCGCGGATGTCGGAAATGCCCTCCACCCGTTTTTCCTTAACCAGTTCGGCAATTTTCTGCACCATGGCGGCCTTGTTCACCTGATAGGGAATTTCGTGAACAATGATGGCCTCTTTGTCTTTCTTTATTTCCTCAATGGTGCACTTGGCGCGCATCATAATCGAGCCGCGGCCGGTCAGGTAGGCCGAACGCGCGCCGCCGTAGCCCAAAATCAGCCCGCCGGTCGGAAAATCCGGCCCCGGGACGTAGTTTATCAGCTCTTCAGCGGTTATCTCCGGGTTGTCGATATAGGCGCAGCAGGCGGAAATTATCTCGCCCAGATTGTGCGGCGGAATGTTGGTGGCCATGCCGACGGCAATGCCGTTGGTGCCGTTGACAAGCAGGTTCGGGTAGCGTGCCGGCAGAACGGAGGGCTCCTGCAGGCTTTCGTCATAGTTGGGCATAAAGTCGACGGTGTCTTTGTCAATATCCTCAATCAGAGCATGCGCCACTTTGGCCAGTCTGGCCTCCGTATAACGCATGGCCGCCGCACCGTCGCCGTCCATGGAACCGAAGTTTCCCTGACCGTCCACCATCGGCACGCGCATCGAAAAAGGCTGCGCCATCCGCACCATGGCTTCATAAACCGAAGAATCCCCGTGCGGGTGATATTTACCCAAAACATCACCGACGATACGGGCGGATTTGCGGAACGGACGGTTATAGTCATAACCGTTCTCGTACATGGAATAAATAATGCGGCGATGCACCGGCTTTAAGCCGTCGCGCACATCCGGCAGCGCGCGGGAAACGATAACGCTCATGGCATAGTCGAGATACGAACGGCGCATTTCCTCGGAAACGTCTACCGGCGTAATATCGGAACGCTTGCCGACAGCGTTGTCGACAACCGCTTCTTCATTAATTTCATCTGTCATTTATTTACCTTATCGATTAGTTTCATACTGTTTGCCAATATAACGCCGGACAACCTCAAAAGCCAAAATTTTGTGCAACTTATACCCAGCTTTTCGCAGCCCGAAAACCTCTCAGAGGGCAAAAAAAGCGCCCTAGCGGCGATTTTGCCTTTCGGACGGCAACAAAAAGTTAACGCCTCGCCCGCCGACAGGCAAATAAACGCGACGTCATCAATGACAAATATTGACAAAAATAACAAATCTTGCTATACTGAACGCAATCTTAAAACTTACAGAGAACAATAATGTCAAAACAACAAAAATTGCATAACCTGAAAGCCGCCGCCACAGCAGCCGCCGGCCTGTTTGCCGGTACGGTTGCGGGTCATGCCGCCGGCAACCCAAATTCCGTTTCCCCCGAAGACGGCGACGCAAAAATTGAAACGACCTATTCCGCCGTTTCTTCTCACGACGACTCCAAAACGGCGGATTTTAACGAATGGGCAGATTTTATCGAACAGCGGCAACAGGCAGCAAAAGATTTTATTGAACAGAGACGCCAGTCGGCAAAAGAGTTTCTCGGTCAGCAAAAACAATTGAACGGAGAACAGGCAAGAGAACATCGGGACATTAAAGCTTCTTCCGTACGGGAACAAAGCGAGCCGCGGCAAGTTTCTTCCACTGCCGAAGCAACAACCAAATCCGACCGCCCCTATGCTTATTTTTCCCCCGAAAGCTTGGCTTATGCACTCAGCCGGGTCGATGTTACGCCCGAACAGCAACAAGCTTTTATGGACGCTTATGTCGACAATATGAACAAAGAAAACCGCATCTCGCCGCAAGGGCTTATTGATGCTTTTGAAAAAGCCGGTTTTAATAAATCGACGGCTCAAACTTTTACCGACAATCTGCTGACTGCCAACAAGCAGCTGAAAGAGAAAAATCTCGCAAAAGCGGACGACAGCCAATCCCAAAAACCCGAAATCAATCCCGAGGACATACACCGGATTGAAACCCCGCAAGGCGCCATCCACTATGCTTTTGTTGAAAACAGAATGCTGAAACAGTATGACCTGAAGGTGAGTATGCTCGGTTTGATACCCTACTGCCACGAAACAAACGACGGAAAGTACAAATGCGGTCCGACGGTTGAAAACAGCTATAAGGAGGCGCAACAGGCAGAAAGCTACAAGATTTTGAATATCTGCATAAATCATTTTATATGTAAAGACTTGCAGGAAAGAGAAGCCAACGGCGAAAAACTCAATGCCGATGAAAAAGCATTCATGGAAAAGCATCCCGCGGAGATGAAAGAACATGGCTTATACATTGACGCCAACGGTAATTTTAAGCAAAAAAATAACATGCAAAATGTTTTAAAGCAAAATCTCAGCCGCCAAAGAGGTTAGCATTTTCTTAAAGACAATATTATCCGTATGAAGAAAGCCCCCCACGGCTCTCACCCTCACCTGACGCGTGCGCGTCCCCCTCTCCCCTCAAGGGAGAGGAGGTTTGGGTCGCCCCCACACCAAATTGTCATGCTGAACTAATATTAAATTGTCATGCTGAACTCGTTTCAGCATCTCGTATATTTTGCAAACAAAGACAGGCGGATAAATAGAATAATGAGATCCTGAAACAAGTTCAGGATGACACTTAAGATACGGGGCGGTATACCGACGCCAACACCCCACCCACAATGAAAGCTCCGCCCGGGGGCTTTCTTTTGCTCTCACCCTCACCCGACGCCTACGCGTCCCCCTCTCCCCTCAAGGGAGAGGAGGTTTGGGTCGCCCCCACACCAAACTGTCCCCACACACACCAAATTGTCATGCCGAATTAATATTAAATTGTCATGCCGAACTCGTTTCGGCATCTCGTATATTTTGCAAACAAAGACAGGCGGATAAATAGAATAATGAGATCCTGAAACAAGTTCAGGATGACACTTAAGATACGGGGCGGTATACCGACGCCACCACCCACACACAATGAAAGCTCCGCCCGGAGGCTTTCTTTCGCTCTCACCCTCACCCGACGCCTACGCGTCCCCCTCTCCCCTCAAGGGAGAGGAGAAAAATAGGACGGCACGCAGGGGAAAAAGAGAGGAGAAAAAAATGGCGGCGCGTGTGGTAGAATGGAGAGGGAAAAGGAGGGGGTTAGAGGAGAGGAAAAAAAGGCTGCGGCCGGCGTGGGCATTTAAGGAAGAAGGAAAAAAGGAGATCGCGTTTAGCGGATGGCAGAAAAGAGAAAAAAGGAAATCGCAGCCAAACGCCGGCCGAAAGTTCCCCTAAAAACCAGCCCGATGCCGCCTTGCGAATGAAAAACCGGACGCTTCTCAAGGCTCTCTTTGTTCTCAAAGCCTTTTTAATGAGAAAAACTCGCCTCCAGCTTAAAGCTTATCTTCGACTTTAAGAGAAAAAACCGCCCGACTGAATGCCCTATTCTTCGGCATCTTCACGTCCGTTTTCCTCGCCACCGGTAATCAGTCGCAAACTTTCTTCCTGTTCTGCCTTGCGACGACGCCCGCGGCGTTTTTTCAGAGGTGTTTTGCGCTGGACGGCACTAATAATATAATTGCCGGAAATTTTATACAAATCAACAAGATGGCCGTTATACATATGATCGCCGTTTTCTATCAGGGCAAAATCCACTTCCACATTGCGCTGGCCGTTCAGACGTTTTGTCAGCGTTTGAACGGAAAGAGGCGCCACAATTTCGTCCTGCCCGCCCTGTATAATCAAACCGGAAGTCGGACAGGGAGCCAAAAAAGAAAAATCTTTTTCGTTGGCCGGTGGCGACACGGCAATGAAATTGTTGATATCCGGCCGACGCATCAACAGCTGCAAACCTATCCACGCCCCGAAAGAATAACCGGCAATCCAGCATTGACGCGCTTCCGGATTGACCGACTGCAGCCAGTCTAAAGCTACCGTTGCATCCGAAAGCTCGCCCGGACCGTCTTCAAACTGCCCCTGTGAGCGGCCGACTCCCCGAAAGTTAAAACGCAGGACGGAAAACCCCAAATCCTTGAAACAACTAAACAAAGTGTATACAACTTTGTTGCTCATCGTTCCTCCGTATTGGGGATGGGGGTGCAAAATCAGCGCAATCGGCGCTCCCGGTCGGCTGCTTTGGTGATAGCGCCCTTCTATCCGGCCGGCATGCCCGTTAAACAACACTTCTGTCATCTGGTATTCTCTTCAATCAATAGCGTAAATTTTGTTTTGTCGGCAACATTGCCATATTGTTTTTCTGGCAAATATATCACAAAAACAAATAAAATAACAAGCAGATTTTTTGTTTACCGACAGCTGTTTTTTCACTTGTAACCGAATTGTAACTATTATTTTGGATTAATTTATGTTACGATAATCACAGTGGAACATTGTGGAGGCGAGAATGAAACATCTATCCGGTACACTTCTGGCTGTTGTCGCCGTTTTGGCTTTTGCTCGGGGCGCTTCGGCTCAACTGCCCGCCAACCCTTGGGAAATTAAACCCAACGACGGCACTTTTGACAACGTGGATTACGCAACTTCCGCCAAAGACGCGGTTACCGACGCACCCATGTACAGGGACGGCCCGACGGACGGCGATGTTTTGCCGGTAGACCCCTGGGCCAAGGCTCGCGACAAAAGCGGCATTGAAACCTGGCGCGGTTCCGGCCAGCACGGCCGCTTGAACTATGTCGGCGAAGCAACGACCTACGGCGATGCCATGGGGCAGGAAATGATCGCCCCCGAAGTCAACAGACAAAACATGCTGGTTGCTTTGGAACATTTGCGCAAGCTCGGTTACAAAATTCCCGACAGCTATGATGCCAAAATCAAAAACCTGCCGAATGCCTACCGACAGATTTTGCAGGAAAATTATGCCAAAGTTCACTCCGCGGACGATCCTTTCGGCAGAAGTTTCGTGCATATCATGGACGGCATTGAGGAAGGAACGGGGCTTGATCTTGAAAACATTTTGTTCAATTCGCTCGACATATTGGGAACCGACTGATCTTGGGAGGTTGTCATGAATTTTCTGCCGATTCTTTTTATTGCCGCCTGTCTTGCGTTTCCCGCCGCTGCTCAGACCGCCGATACACAAAAAGAAATGACGGTGACCGAAGCGCAGGCGCAACTGCAGGACATCCTTAACGAAAGCCTCGTCGAGGCTGCCGAACCGTTGAACAAAAAAGTGGATTATATCGCTTCTTCCTATGATGACGGCGAGCTGCGCGCACTCATTAAAAATTATGAAAAAACAAATCGCAAAATCGCCGCACGGCAAGGCAAAAAATATGTGCCCTACGATCGCAAAATCGACGTCAGCGATCCGCAAAAAGTGAAACGCTATTTACGAAAAAGAATAGATATTATTTTTTGATGTCTGATTTTTTCTCCTTTGCAAAACCGTCTGTCTGCAGGCGGTTTTTTTGTAATCCGAAAACCACCGGCCGGGTCGGCGGATCTTTTTTTGTGCCGTTTTAATATGTCGTTACATTCCGGCAAAATGTTGCAATGTCGCGGAATATTAACTTGACCTCCAGCCGGAATATTAACTTGCAAATTTTAACCATCAACTTATATAGTATTCCGTGTCGGACAATCTAAAACGGAGTTTGCATATGCAAAGCATCTTTCAAAAAATCGGCAATCTTTCCCTGCCGCTGATTACGGGCATTGTCGCCGCGCTTATCTGGGCCAATATCGATTCGGCATCTTACGACCGACTGATATACGGAGAGATTTTTCGGGGTGTGAGCCTGCATTTTTTGATAAACGACGTTTTTCTGGTTTTCTTTTTTGCCCAGATGGGCGTGGAGATTGTCCGCGGAGCAACCCCCGGCGGCAATCTTTATCCGTTGAAAAACACCATTGGCAACCTGTTCGGCGCTCTGGGCGGCGTTCTTTTGCCGGCCGGAATTTTCTTTTTGCTTAACGGCTTTTGGGGCTTGCCGGCATACACTCACGGCTGGGCCGTGCCGACGGCAACCGACGTGGCCGTGTCGCTGCTGTTTGCGCAAATTATCTTCGGCATCCGCCATCCGGCCTATACTTTTCTTTTACTGCTGGCGGTTGCCGACGACATCGCCGGACTGGTCATCATTGCCCTGTTCTACCCCACTCCCGATCAGCCGGTGCAGCCGCTTTGGCTACTGCTGACGGTGGTTTCCGTCGTTCTGGCTTTTCTGCTCAGGCGCAGGCGCGTGCGCCGCTATGCTTTTTATCTGCTGGCGGGAATTCCGGCCTGGTTCGGCCTGCACGAAGCCGGGGTGCACGCTTCTTTGGCGCTGATATTTGTCGTTCCGTTCATGCCGCATGAAGTTGACGCAAAACATACGGACAAAGACGCCACGCTCGTAAAATTTGAACACGATTTCAAACCGATTGTCGACTATGGTCTGTTTTTCTTCGGGCTCGGCAATGCCGGCGTTGTTTTTGCCAACGTATCCGTCCTCACGCTGATTATTTTTATCTCTCTGCTGGTCGGCAAAACGGCAGGCATTTTCGCCATGGTTAAGCTTATCGGCCTGTTCGGTTTCAGGATAAACAAAAAGATTGCCGATACGGATCTGCTGCTTATCGGACTGACGGCGGGCGTCGGTCTCACCGTTTCGCTGTTTATCGCGGAAATTGCCTATCCGGACCACAGCGTTGCCGAAGCCGCCAAAATGGGGGCTCTGTTCAGCCTCGGCAACGGCTTTATTGCCATCACCGCGGCGGCGCTTTTGCATCGCGGCCGTTTTGCCCGAAGGCAGACGCTTTTCGCTGAAAGAAAATAACAACTTTTTTGCTTTTGCCGCGGGGTTAACCTTTTATTTTCTTTTTCCTTTTATGATGGGCATATTGTAAAAAGCGAAAAGGTTTTCTTCCATGTTTTCGGTCAAAAAAATCACCTGCCTGTTGTTTGTCCTTTGCTTTTCCGCAAGAATTGCCGACGCCAGGCCGGCGCCTTCAAACATCGTCATCGACGCCAAAACGGGCGAAGTTCTTTATTCCAAAAACCCGAACACACGCCGCTATCCGGCTTCTTTAACCAAACTGATGACGCTTTACATTACTTTCGAGGCGCTGGAACAGGGATTGATAAAAAAAGACGACGAACTGAAAGTTTCCCGCACCGCGGCCAACCGTTCGCCGTCACGCCTCGGGCTCATCCCGGGCGACACCATCACCGTGGCTGAGGCCATCGACGCCTTGATTGTTAAATCTGCCAACGACTGCGCGACCGTGCTGGCCGAAGGGCTGGGCTACAGCGAACCCCTGTTTGCCGAAAAAATGACCGAAGTTGCTCAAACGCTCGGCATGAAAAACACCGTTTTCAAAAACGCTTCCGGCCTGCCCAACCGCAAACAGATAACCACCGCCCGCGACATGGTGACCCTTGCGGCGGCGCTCTATTATCATTTTCCGCAATATTACGATCTTTTTTCCAAGCGGGAATTTACCTACAAAGACAAAACCTACTATTCTCACAACAACATCTTAAAAAGCTTTGAAGGCGCAGACGGCATGAAAACCGGCTACATTGCCGCCGCCGGCTTTAACATCATCACTTCCGCCTGGCGGGACGGCGAAAGGGTGATTGCCGTGGCTCTGGGATACAACACGCAGGACGAACGCGATCAGGCCGTAGCCCGACTGATGGAAAAAGGCTTTCGCAAGCTGGCACAGAACAATGCCGACAAACCTCATACAACTTATGTTAAACTGGACAGCGAAGATTTTCGTCTGACTGCCGAACCGGCTTTTGGCGGCAACGACGACGAAAGCGGCAAAAAAGCGGAAAAAGCTGAACAAGCGGAAAAAACGTCACCCGACGCCGTATGGATGGTGCAGATAGGCGCCTTCAGCAACTACGCCAAAGCCCGTGTCTATGCCCAGAAAATCCGCCGTCGCTATCAGCGGCTGAGCAGCCGCAACGTCCGCGTTCAACCGGCCGAAAACAACTCGACCATCGTCTACCGCTCGCAGCTTTTTTCGCTTACCAAAGATAATGCACAGGCCATCTGCAAGGATTTGCAAAAAGAAAACAAATCCTGTATAGTCCTGCCCATGGAACAAAAACAACAACTGGCCATGGCGGAATAAACAAGCAAATGCCTCAACACAAAGCACATGTTATCGTTATCAGCAACGAAAAAGGCGGAACCGGCAAATCTACCGTTTCCATGCATCTGGCCGTTAAACTGGCGGAAGAAGGATATAAGGTCGCGGCTGTCGACATGGACGGACGCCAGGGAACTTTGACCCGCTATATCGAAAACCGGCAACGTTTTTGCCGCGACAACAATCTGCACCTGCCCATACCGGCGCTGCTGACCGTCGTACCGGAAGAAAACACCGATCTAATCGCCGCCGCCCGCACCGACGCCGCTGCCAAAATTGCCGCCCTGCTGCCCGATTTTGACGCCGTCATTATCGACACCCCGGGCAACAAAAACTATCTGTTCGAAGAAGCGCACAAATTCGCCGACACGCTGATAACCCCGATTTCCGACAGCCTGATAGATCTGAACGCCATTTCCGAAATAGACTTTGCCCACCCGGAAAAACACCATGCCGGACATTATGCCGGCTATGTCTGGGATGTCAAAAAACATCTGGCGGCACAGGGCAAACCCCCGCTGAACTGGATTGTCGTCGGCAACAAAATCTCCGCGCTCGGTTCCCGCAACAAAAATCAGGTCTTCGGCTTTTTGGAAAAGGCGGCCAAAGCCTATGGTTTTCGTCTGGCGCCGCCGATACGCGACCGTGTTATCTACAAGGAATTGTTTTTGCAGGGACTGACCGTGCTCGACCTGAGCCGCGAGGGACTGAAGCACCGTTTGAGCGTTTCCCATCTTGCCGCAAAACAGGAAATCCGCAGCCTGGCGGAATTTATCAACCCGTCGGCAAAATAGTTTTGCCTTTCCGTTTTTTTCTTCAAAAAAAATCCGGTGTGTAAAAAGCAGCTTTTGCTTGAGTCGCGGGCAATCGGTGCTACATTACTTGGTATCGGATTAACATGAATTTTTAAGGAGAGATTATGATACAGGTGATTTCAACCACGCCTTACACCGACCAGAAAATGGGTACGGCCGGCTTGCGGAAAAAATCCAAAGTCATGATGCAGGAACACTATTTTGAAAACTTTCTGCAAAGCATTTTCAACGTTATCGCCCCTGAAGGGAAAACTTTTGTCGTTGGCGGTGACGGTCGCTTTTATAACGACATCGCCTTGCAAAAACTGATTAAAATGGCGGCGGCAAACGGTGTAAAGAAACTGATTATCGGACAAAACGGCTATCTGTCCACGCCGGCTTCGTCCAACATGATCCTGAAACGCCGCACCGACGGCGGCTTTGTCCTTTCCGCCTCGCACAACCCGGGCGGCGAAAACGGCGACTTCGGCATCAAATTTGCCACCGCCACCGGCGGCCAGTGTTCCAGCCAGGTCAGCGACCGGATTTTTGCCGAAACCAAAACCATTTCCGAATTCAAAATCGCAGATGCGCCGGACGTCGATTTGGGCAGCCTCGGGCGGCAGGAACTCGGCGGCATGGAAATTGAAGTGGTTGACCCGATTGCCGACTATGTGGAGTTGATGGAACATATTTTCGATTTTGAACAGATTAAAAAAATGTTTGCCCGCGGTTTTACCATGCGTTTTGATGCCATGAACGCGGTAACGGGGCCTTATGCGGTGCGCATTTTTGAGGAAATCCTCGGCGCGTCCAAAGGTTCGGTTTTAAACGCCCGACCCAAACCCGACTTCGGCGGTTTGCACCCCGATCCGAACCTGGTGTACGCCAAAGAACTGGTCGACATCATGTATGCCGACAACGCGCCCGACTTTGGCGCGGCCAATGACGGCGACGGCGACCGCAACATGATTCTCGGCAAAAAATTCTTTGTTACCCCAAGCGACAGCCTGGCTATTTTAACCGACAACTACAGCCTGATTCCGGCCTATAAAGACGGCATTTACGGCGTTGCCAAATCAATGGCCACCTCCACCGCCGTGGCGCGCGTTGCCGCCGACAAAAAAATCGGTTACTACGAAGTGCCGACGGGGTGGAAATATTTCGTCAACCTGATGGATTCCAAACGCATCACTTTCTGCGGCGAAGAAAGCTTCGGCACCGGCTCCAGCCACATCCGAGAAAAAGACGGCATCTGGGCGGTGTTGTTCTGGCTCAACATTATTGCCGCCACCGGCAAAAGCGTGGAAGAAATTACCCGCGAACATTGGCAAAAATACGGTCGCAGCTATTACCTGCGCTTCGACTTTGACGGGATAGAAACCAACACCGCCAACCTGTTGATGAAAGATCTGGAAGAAAAACTGCCTTCCTTAAACGGCCAAAAACTCGGCGCCTACGAAGTGAGCAAAGCGGAAACTTTCGTTTACAACGATCCGGTCGATCACTCTTCCACCGCCAACGGTCTGCGGATTTTGTTTGCCGACGGTTCGCGGATAGTCTACCGCCTGTCGGGCACGTCTTCCACCGGCGCCACGCTCCGCGTCTACATCGAACGCTTCAGCCGCGACAATCTGGCGGCCGAACCGCGGCAGATGGTTGACGATCTGCTGAAGATTGCCGCCGAACTGGCCGAAATCGAAAAACGCACCGGCAAGAAAGAAGCCGACGTAACGACATAGAGGTCAAAAGCGTATGTTCACGGACGCTAAAAACCACCGGCCGGATCGGCTTTTGCAAAAAAGGCTGGTCCGGCTGGCTTATTCCCTGGCAGGCTTAACCGCCGCGCTGGCGCTGTCGTTTATTTTTCCCGAGCACCTTCTTTGGCTGCTCGGCGCGACAACGACGCTCACCGTGTTTTCGCTGGTTTTGACCCTGCTTACCCTGAAAGCCGGCGAACAGGCCATCAGCTACGGCGGCTTTGCCAACGAAATTTTGCGCGCCGTTGTGCATGCTCAAAGGATTGATGACGCGAACGGTCGGACGGTTATCGAAAACGACGCCGCCCGCGATTTATTTGGCCAAATGAACGTTCTGGATTTTTTGCAGGCTCATCTCTCTTCCGACAACCGCAACAACGCCCAAGCCTTGCAGCGCCTGAAAAGCGCTTTGCAAAATCTTTCGGACGAAGCGGTCATTTTGTCTCTGAAGCTTGACGGCGATACGGACAGCTGGTTTGACGTCACTCTTCATCCGCTTTCACTTAAACAGACGGACATTTTCGACCACCCGCTGAGCCTAAAAAAAATTCGTCGCGATACATTTTTTTACTGGACTTTTAACGACATCACCGCCCGCCGCAACATAGAACAGATTTTTCACGAAGAAAGGCGGGGCTTGCGCAATTTTACCGACGATTTGCCGATCGGCCTGTATATTTGCGACCAAAATATGCGACTGCTTTACTGCAATCATGCCTTTGCCGCCCTCACGGGAGGCGATCGCGAAAGGCTGACCGGCCGGGAATTCAAAAATCTCCTCCACTCCAATTCTGCCGTCCCTCCGGCCGGAAAATGGAGTCAAAACGTTCATTTTGTTGACCGAAACGGTGGAGATTGCGAAGCCTTTGTCTGTCAGGACAGTTTTCGCGAGCAAAACGAAATCCGAATTCGCGGCGCCGCCGTAAGCGGTTTGCCCAACGATATTCGCCTGCAGCGAAAACTTGCCGCGGCGGCGGACAAAATCAGCTGGCTGTTTGACTTTGCTCCCATCGGCATCATTTTTCTTTCGCCGGACGGCGTCATTCGCGACTGCAACCGTCAGGCGCGCGCTTTTCTCGAAAACATCGGCGAGCCCGTCAAAACCGATCTGATGTATTTTATTAACGAAAAAGACCGGCGCGATTTTGCCGATAAAATGGAAAAGATAAAAAGCGGAACATATTTTTCGGCCTCCACGGAAGTCGGCTTTATCAACGGCTCAAAAACCGTTCTGGCCTATATTGCGCCCATGAAAAGCCTGTACGGCAACGCGCCGGCGGAAGGTTTTGTTATCTACATGGTCGACGCCACCGAACAAAAAAATCTGGAAATACAATTTGCCCAGGCGCAAAAAATGCAGGCCATGGGGCAGCTGGCCGGCGGTGTGGCGCACGACTTTAACAATCTGCTGACGGCCATTATCGGCTTTTGCGACCTGCTTTTGCAGAGGCACGGCATCGGCGATCCTTCTTTTGCCGACCTGATGCAGATAAAAAACAACGCCAACCGCGCGGCCGGTCTGGTACGTCAGTTGCTGGCCTTTTCGCGCAAGCAGCCGCTTCGGCCGAAGCTGATTGACGTTACCGAAAACTTTGTAGAACTGAGCCAAATGTTAAAACGGGTTCTCGGCGAAAAAATCACCCTGAAATTCCACCACGGCGACGACTTGGGCTATGTCAGGGTCGATCCGGTACAGTTTTCGCAGGTTATCATCAACCTGGCCGTCAATGCCAAAGACGCCATGAACGGCAGCGGCACCCTTTCCATTTCCACCCGCGCGGAACGAATTTCTCATCCGCAGCCGCTCGGCGGAGAAAACATCCGTGCCGGCGATTTTGTGGTTATTGAAGTGGCCGACACCGGCTGCGGCATTGCGCCGGAAAATCTGAGCCGGATTTTTGAACCGTTCTTCTCCACCAAACAAAATGTCGTCGGTTCCGGCACCGGGCTCGGGCTGGCCATGGTCTACGGCATTGTCCGCCAGACGGAAGGCTTTATCCGCGTAGAAAGCAAAATCGGCATAGGCACAACGTTTTTTATCCACCTGCCGCGTTTTGAACAACGGGAAGAAAATTTCGACCCAACGGAAAACGGCCGCCGCCCCGAAGTAACCGCCGATGACGGTTCGCCGGTAATGACCGTGAAAGAACAAAGCGCCAAAGCGCTGCCCGTCAACCAGAAATTTATTTTCGGTCTCAACGTATCGGCCATCGACAAAGGGCCGGAAAAAGACAATCGCAACATCCGGATTCTATTTGTCGAAGACGAAGATTCCGTACGCAGCTTTGCCTTGCGCGCCCTCAAAAAGAAAGGTTACGAAGTTATCGGTTGCAACTCTGCCGAAAACGCATTGGAACAGCTGGCCAGGGAAACAAACTTTCAGCTCCTTGTGACCGATATGGTCATGCCCGGCATGAACGGACTGGAACTGGCTCGCCGCGTAAGGGAAATCATCCCCGGTATCAAGATTATTCTGGCTTCGGGATACTCGGAAGAAATTGCCAAAAGCGAGCCCGACGCCGGCGGAAAGATCGAGTTTATGGCCAAGCCCTTCAGTCTGGGCGATTTAACCAAAAAAATATTTGACGTGCTGAATAAGGAATAAAACCATGACGGGAAAACAACAGCTTCCGTTTGAATTTCCCTGCCGCCCCTACATGGGACGCGACGACTTCATCGTTTCGGCCTGCAATGCCGAAGCTTTTGCCGCCGTCAACCGCTGGCCGGATTGGCCGTTTTTTGCCCTGTGCATTGTCGGGCCGGCCATGAGCGGCAAAACGCATCTGACGCATATTTTTGCCGACAGGGTTTCGCTTGCCACCAACTATCCTTATGCCCTGCCGCGCGTTGACGCAACCCGCCTCACGCCCGACATGCCGCCGCGGCTGTTTTCCCGCAACCGCTGCCTGATTGTCGAAAATTTGAGCGACGACATCAATGAGGAAGCCATGTTCCATCTCTATAACCTCTATCGCAACGAGGGCGGCAATATTCTGTTTACGTCCCGACAGGCGCCGGCAAGGCTGAACCTAACCCTGCCCGATCTGCGTTCGCGTCTGAATATTGTGCCGACCGCGGTTATTTCCGCTCCCGACGACGAGCTGCTCTCGGCATTGATAATCAAGCTGTTTATGGATCGGCAAATAACTGTTTCGCTTGACATCGTCAAATATATTTTGGTAAATATGCAACGTTCGTTTGCCTATGCCGAAAAGCTCGTGGATAAAATCGACGCCATTTCGCTGGCATACAAACGCGCCGTTTCCGTCGCCATCGTCAAAGAGGCGATAAACGAACTGAACAACGACCCGCAGGGGGATCTTTTTCAAGATTAACAACCGACAAAAAAAAGGTAAATGCCATGTTTTCTTTTAAGAATCCGCGCTTTTTCTGGACTGTTTCCGCAACCAGATTCAACTTTATCTACAGTCTGTTCACCATGGCGGCTTACAACATTCCCTTTATGGCAGCCGTCTGGCGTCACGATCATTCGCTGCCGTCCGCGGTTCTTACCGTATTGTCAATTTTCCTTGCCTTAAACATTGCCGTTTCCGTTCTTTTTGTTCGTCGCACGGTTAAACCGCTGGCAATAACATTCTGCCTTCTCAATACCTGCGCTTTTTATTTTATGACGGCCTACGGGGTGGTTATCGACAAAATCATGCTGCTCAACCTTATCCAGACAGACGTTTACGAAGCGGCGGACATGCTCAGCATAAAGATGTTTTTATACCTGATAATATTTTTTGTTATCCCATCTTATCTGATATATAAAACCGATATCGCCTTTTCTCCCCTGCGTTCGGAACTTCGCCGGCGTCTGCTCGGCGGCGCGCTGATGGCTCTGGTTACGGCAGCCATAATCTGCGGCGGACTGCTTTTTGACAAACAGGCCTTGAAACAACGCAAATATCTCAAAAACTCGCTCATTCCCGCCAATTATATCGGCGCCGTCATCTCGGTTGCCAAAATCAAGGCCAAATATATGGGGCTGGAGCTGATAACCATCTCCGAAGGCGCAAAGATGATGCCCGCGCCCGCAGGCAGCAAAAAAAACCTGATTGTGGTGGTGATAGGAGAGTCTGCCCGCGACGCCAATTTTTCTTTTTCCGGCTATGAAAGGGCAACCAACGCCCCCTTGGAACGCTGGCGCGACGAGCTGATATATTTTGACAATTTTTATTCCTGCGGCACGGCCACGGCGGTTGCCCTGCCCTGCATTTTTTCGCCCGACCCGCGGCGAAAGTTTGAACCCGAAAGCGAAAAATATACCGAAAACGTTCTGGACATCATCGACCATGCCGGCTACAAGCTTCTCTGGAGAGAAAACAACACCGACTGCAAGGACAACTGCAACCGCATCGAGCAGGAACGTTTCTGCCATGTCAAGGAATGCCCCGACGAAATTCTGCTGACGGATTTTGCAGCCAAAATCAAAAGCACCGACCGGCCGACACTGGTCGTTCTTCACCAAAGGGGCAGCCACGGCCCTCTCTATGCCCTGCGCTATCCCGAAGAATTTACGCTTTACAAACCGGTCTGCACATCGGAATTTTTGCAGGACTGCAGTCGGGAAGAAATCGTCAACGCCTATGACAACAGCGTCTACTATACCTCGCACATGCTTGCCGAAACTTTAGACGAATTGCAGGCGCTGTCCGACGAATATGATGTTGCCTTTTTCTTTACTTCGGATCACGGAGAGTCGCTAGGCGAAAACGACGTCTATATGCACTCCGCCCCCTATGACACGGCTCCCGACGGACAAAAGCACATTCCGGCCATGTTCTGGTTTTCCGACAACTATGCCGAAAGCAACAATCTGGACGTAGACTGCGTGCGCGCCCTGGCTTCTCAGCCTTTTTCGCACGACAACGTGTTTCACACCCTGCTCGGCATGAGCCGCGTTTCTTCTCCGCTCTACGATCGCGGACTCGACATTCTTGCCCGTTGCCGCCGTTAATTAAAGGGCTTATTTTGACCGGAGGCTTATTTTGACTGCCAGCCCTTGGCTGCCCGGCTCCATGTCAGCGGTGACGTAACCGGCGCGGCAGGATTGTTGTTTTCTTTTAACAGTCGGGTTAAAAGATATTCGCCTCCCGCGGATGGCAAGACATAGACGCCGCAGACCGTCGGCGTGCGGCAACCGGTTGTTTCCGGCCGCGTAAACGGCTGATTGAGTATTTTCATCCGCGCGGCGTCGGCAAAAATTCTGGCTTCCATATATTCGCCCGAAAAACCATACTTGTCGGCAAAGGCAATTTGCGGATTTTCGGGCAGGCGGGAAAAAATATTTTCAAAAACAAACTCGTGCTCGGGCAAAATCACGCCTTGCCGGTGCATCAGTTTTTCAAAATCTTCCTTAACCAGCGGATTTTTCCACCCGCCGCCATACAACAGATAGACCGTGGGCAGCGTAAACATGGGATGAATATAACGCAGATTGTAGACATAGCTGTAGGCGCTCAAATATTCCACCGTCCGCAAATTGTCGGCAAAAGTGAAACGACCGTCCGTTTCCACCCTGTACCAGCGCGGATCGGCGGATTTCGGCGGTTGTTCTTCATAAAAATTTTGGCCGGAGGCAGTCAGCGCCGCGCCATGGAAAAATTTTTGCAGCAGTTCGGGTTGCACCTGTCCCTGTCTGCCCGTTTCTCCGTCTTTATCGTAGGGTTCGCGCAGATATTCGCGCATCAACAGGTCGGGCAGATGGTTAAAGGGACCGACATCCCATCCGGTAAATTCGGGTTTCAGACCGTTTTGCGTATAAGTAATCAATGTCATGTTACCGGTATTGCCGCCGTTGCAAAAGGCCACCGGCCCGATGCCTCTTGCCGCCAACGCACGGGCAACATGCAGATGGTGCGTGGGCGCAAGCGGCGCGCCTTCGCCGCCGTTCATCAAGTCGTCGGAACGAAAATCGTAAATTACCGGCAATCCGGTCAAATCGGCCAGCAGCTGCGGATCACCCACCTGCAGGGTATAAGGGGCGATGTTTCCGGCCACCGACGGCGGACAATGATCGCAGGTTTGTCCGCAAAAGCCGACGGCGGCAATTTCCGCTTTGTCCGCGCCGCTGTTTTCGAGCAGCTTGTTCACGGCCTCCGCCACCAGTTGGGTATAGGTGCGAACGGCAGACAAAAACAGCGGATTTTCGGAAAGCGCGGCCGCCGACGGACAATCTTTTGCCACCTCCTTCAGACGCAGGAAAATTTCTTTAAGCTCCGCCGGATACGGCAGCGTATAAAAAGCTTCGTCTTTAATGTCATCATCGTCAAAAGCCGTCAACACGACATCCGCCGCATCCAGCGAATTGCCGGTCATCACTCCGATTGTTCTGATTTTCATCCGTTTGCTCCTTTAGTTTCCTTTTTGGAGTATAATGACAATAAATTTATTTTTGGTCAAGCGCCGCAAGCCGTTGCAACGTTTTTTTCCGCCACCGCGGCCGTTTCACTCAGGCGCTCTTTCAGCCCGTGTTTGAAACTTTCCGCATTGCCGAAGCCGCGGGCAATATATTCCGCCATGGTAATATAAATAATTTCGTCCATGGTCGGATAATTGTTAATCAGCAGATTGAGCTTGCGGATAATTTTTTCCTTATATTTATAATTATCCTCGCCGAAATTGGCCAGCCCGACAAGACGCCCGTGGATTTCTTTCACGGCGCGGGCATTATATTCAATCCGCACTTTGGCAAGTTTGCTCTGATAAACGGCAACGGAATCAAAAGAAGAAACTCTTTGAAGCTGCTTAGAGAGACTTTCGCGGGCATAAAAACGGGAGGCGGCCTCTTCCAGCACGGCAAACAACAGCCCTTCGCTTTCGGCATTTTGCACGTCAAGAAGGAACCTTTCGCCAAAAGTTAATTTCGATTTTTCGTCTGTCATGGTTCTTCTCCCGTTTTCATAATTATACCTTTATATTATCTCAAATTTTACCACAAAAAAAAGCCTTATACAATCAAAACATAACGGTCGGAGCTAAAAATATGTTGTGTAAAAAGCAATATTGATTTGCCTGAGCTTACATGTTGCATTATAATTTGCAATTTGAAGGAGAACTATATGCACGAACTTTGCCTGTCATCCGAATTGTACCCCGTCGAACCCGGGGATATTGCCGCATTGGCGGACGCAACGTCGGACGCCGGCAACAACCGATGGGGGGAAGGCAAAATAATCGTTCTCATCGGCAACAACGAAACCGGAGAAAAAGACACCCTGCTTTGCGGGCGGGAAGAAGTCGAACGCGCGCTTGCCCGAAAACAGCCTTTTGTGCCCGTGCGTTTTGCCTTTGCCTCGCAACTCGGCCGTTTCGATTTTATCAGCGTTTTTATCAAACGCCTGCGTAACCGGCACAAAATTTTTTCCTCCGAAATATATCACATGGATCCGCTGGCCGTCCGCCGGTTGAAAGTGGAGCGCAACATCCGCACCAGACAAAACGCCTATGTCTTCAGCAACCCGCTCTATATTTTTGATAAAGCCGAACGCCGGCGCCGCTACGAAGAACTCTATCAATCCATGCAAAACGGTTATGACGACCAATATCCGATAGACATCATGCTCTTGCGCATGATGGGCATCAAAGACACCGTCAACCAGGGGCATCACCGCATGGGCATTGCCGTCGAACTCAAACTGCCGCGGATTGCCGTCCGCTTCAGCGCCGCTGGCGCCGCGCCGAAAATATTGCGGCCGTTGTTGAAAATTATTGCCGACATCAACATCAACCTGAAATTATGGAGCAAAAACAAATGACCAGAATCCTGCATGTCGCCAACTTCAACTCCCTGCGTCTGAAAGGCTGTTTTCAATGCGGCTTTCCGGTAAAAATTTCTTACGGACTGATAAAAAACGGTTTTGAGGTCATCAATTATCCCGACCGCGATTTGTGCCGGATGTTCGGTTTCGGGCATATGAATGCGCTCGGCCGCCACCGACTGAACAAACATTTGCTCAAATTTTGCCGCACCGTCCGTCCGGATGCCGTTCTCTTCGGACATGCCGACACCATCACCAACGAAACCATAGCCCAAATCCGCCGCCTGCTTCCCGGCGTGCGTCTCATGCAATGGAATTGCGATTCGATTGCCGACACCGACGAATGCCGACGCAATGTCAAAATAATCAAAGAACGGGCGGAAGTGGTGGATGTCACCATGATTTCCACCGGCGAAGAAACTCTTTTGCAACAGTTTGCCCTTAAAGGAAAACCGGTTGCCCATCTTCCCAACATGGTCGACCCGGCCATTGAGGTCGGCAAAACTTTTGCCAAACGCGACCTGCCGTACGACGCTTTTTTGTGCGCCAACACCGACTGTCGCGAATTTTGCGGCAAACATCGCGAGGTGGAAGAAATTCTGGCCATAACGGAAAACAAAATTCCCGGCATCCGCTGGCTGCTCGGCAACCTGCGCGGACAACCCTCCTTGAACGGCGCCGACTACCTCGACGCTTTCGGCAAAGCCGGCATCGGCTTCAGCTTCAGCCGCTACAACAACATCAAACTCTATGCCTCCGACCGGCTGGCGCATATTGTCGGCAACGGCGAACTGGCGCTGATTGAGCGCGAAGCCGGTTTTAACGAATTTCTTTCCGAAGACGGCGCCGCCTTCTTCAGCAGCGAAGAAGAAATGATCGACAAACTGGCATTTTACAAAAACAACCCGGAAGCCCGCATGAAAGCAGCCCAAATCGGGCACGAAGCCTATTTCCGCGAGTTTAACAACACGGTGGTAACAGCCTTTATGGCCGAACTGCTGTTTGGCACGTTCAAACAGGCCGCCCGCCCGTGGCAGGTGGTGGTGGAAGAAAACTGACACGCCGGAAAACCGACAAGCTCAGAATAAGACAACAGAGGTGCCGGCTGCCACAATAATCAGCGCACCAGCTGCCGCAAAACGTCGTCTTCTTCGAGCAGACGCACTGCCCGACCGAAACTCTCCGGTTCGGAAAGAACGGTGTAATAATCCCGTTTTATTTCCGGCGCGCGTTCCAGCGCTTTGACAAACAGCGTTTTATCAAAAGGATCGGCTGCTACAAAATCAAAAAATCCGGTAGCGGACAAAACCTCGCGCACGCCTTCGGCTTCGGGGTTGCCTTGCAGCAGAGTGCACAGATAAGCCGCCGTTCCCACCTGCAGGCCATGCATTTTCGGCCGCGGGGAAAGCTCGTCCAAAGCATGCGAAATCAGATGCTCGGAACCGCTTGCCGGTCGCGAGGTGCCGGCAATTTCCATCGCAATGCCGCTGTATAAGAGCGACGTGGCCAAACTGCGCTGAAAACGCGGCGACGACAAGTCGCTGCTGTGGCGCAGAAAAAGCAAATCCAGCGAATTGTAAGACATCATCGAGGCAAAATCGTTAAACCTTTCCAACCCGCGCTCAAAAGCCTGTTTCCAGTCCCACAGGGCGCTGACCTTGGCAATCATGTCGCCGACGCCGGAAAAAAGAAAAGCCTGCGGACAGCCGGCAATCACCTGCAAATCTATCACCACGCCGTAAGGAATGGCCGCCTTTACCGTTTTGCGCGCACCGCCGACTGTCAGCGAGCAGGACGGCGAACAAAAACCGTCGTTGGACATGGAAGTCGGCACGCTGATATAAGGGAGCCTGAGCAAAAAGGAGGCATATTTGGCAAAATCGAGCACCTTGCCGCCGCCGACGCCGACAATCGCCTTAACCCCCGCCGGCAGGGAAAAAGCCGCGGCGGTAATATTTTCCACGGCAATGTCATTTACGGTCTCTTCCGCCAAAATCTCCACGCCCTGCGCTTCAAGCCCGTCTTTCAGACGGCGGCCGAGCATCTTTTCCATCCCCTCTCCCCACAGCAGGGCAATGCCCGTCAAATCCTTGTCGGCCAGATATTTGCCGATTTTGACAATTTTGCCGGGACCGATTTTTAACAGATAGGGAATGTTAATCTGTCGCGGGACAAGCATTGACGGGGGAATTATTTTCATTTTCTTCTCCTTTGAAAAAAAGATAAACCTGATCAAAATTTTGCAGTTCTCCGGCTTTTATGTGCAACAGACGGCAACGTTCCAGCAACGTTTTGCGGGCAAAAACAACGTCCGCGATTTCCGCGGCGGGCAAATCCGGCAAACCGTCGCCGCAATAAACCACCTCATAGCCCTGCCGCTGCAGCCGGCGGACGACGGCCGCCTTGCTGATGCCGGTCGCAGGATCAAAAAACGGGCTGTCGGACGGAGGCGGCGTCATCGTCAACCCCGTTGACGGATTATAAACGCCGCGGTTGGTCACCGGCTGAATGCCAAGGGCGGCTATTTCTTTGCCGATAAGCCGGTTGATGTAATAGTCGCAACCGGCCGAGCAAATATAAACCGGCATGCCCTGCCCGCGGCAATAGGCGGCCGCGCGGAAAAAAGTCTTGTCCACCGGTATGCCGCGGATAAAATCGTCAAATTCTTTCCGGTCGATGCGCAATGACGAAAAAATTTCCCTCAGCGCCTCAAAATGCGTCAGATTGCCCGCCAGATATTCCCGCCACGGGGCAAGCGCATCTTCGCCGAGATAGCGCCGACTGACATAGTTGAAAAAATCATCATCGGTGATTGTTCCGTCAAAATCGGAAACCAAAGCCGTTGTTGCCCGTTTTTCCATATTTTCCGCCTGTTTGTCGTTTTCTGCAAACATTATAGAAAATATATTTTACCGAAAAGTGAATTTTTAACCGGCGCCGCAAAAATATTCATACTTATTTTACAAATTTTGCCGTTTTTTTCAAAAAGGACAATTTTCGCTGCCACTCTTCACATTTAATTTTGTATTTTTTTCTTTTTTTCCCCGAATAAAACAGAGAAACAAACTTATAATACCAAATTCGGCGTTTATAGAAGTTTGCCGCACCAAACTTGAACAACAACCGGCAAACCTCTCCCAGCTGTTTGTTTTGCTCGTTCATTTTCCATTGTTGCATATCCAGCTGCTGCACAAAAAAAGCAAAAGCTTCCCGCTCGGGCGGTAATGACATTTTCGGTCGCGCCATGGCTTGGCGCATCCACTCGCGGGCAAAACTCGCCTTTTCGGCCACAATCTGATTCACGCGTGCATAATCGGGCGACTCAAACAAATCTTTCCGCTCGCCGATATCGTCATCGTCAAAGACCAGCCTCGCGGACAACCCGAAATCGGCAAACATATCCCGTAATCGCGAAATTCCCCGTTTTTTGTTGGCCAGACAAATAAACGGCTTGTTGAAAATAACGGCCATTGCGGCAGCATGAAATGAATCGGTTATCATATAACGGCAGTTTTTGATATAATATAGCCATGCTTCGGGCGATATAGCCCGGTGCTCTCGTTTTTGTCCGTCACCAAGATCCACCACTCGAAAATCGGCAAATTTTTTTCTTAAGCAGTCGCATACCCTGTTGTTCTTATCTTTTTTGTCAAGAACATAAGAAAACACAAAGTCTTTGTCATCAAGTTCGGCATCGGCAGCCAGCTTGCTCCACCGTTCGGCAGAAAGCCAAAACACCGGATCCGAAATTTGCTCTGCCAAACATGCCAGATCGCGCCGACAAATATCCGCCCCCGAAGATTCTCGGACGGAAACGGCGTCAAAAAGCGAGAGATAATATTTCTTCAGTCGGTTATCGTTTTTGCTGCCTTCAAGATAATCGATGCCAAAACTTGCCGCGCAGGCAATTTTTTTCTTTTCGGCATCCGCAAAAGGCAGAAAAAATAAAAAACCCTGCTGTTGGTTATATTGCTGGCGAAAGACCTGATCCGAACCGACAATAAACGTGTCTGCTTCGTCATTCAAACCGATAACGTCTTCATAGCTTTCTATCGGTTTTGTCACCTGCAGCCGACGACGGGCAAAATCTTCGGCAAAACTGCCGGCAAATAACGGACGGCACCAGTCTTGCATAAAATGCACCAATTTGCTTTTGTAACCAAAATCACGCAAACTTTCCTGCAAAGCATAAGCGGTAAGAATTGCCCCGTAATTCAACGACCACCACAAATTAAAAATAAGGGCGTCTGTTTTTTCGTTTGTTGCAACTTTCCGTTCCTGCCATTCATGTTTCATCAGTTTATTTCCTTCAAGTCCTGCAGCCGTTAATTTTTCCGACAATTTTGTTCTTGTTGCTCCGGGGCGATTATTTTTTTCAGACGTTGTAGACCAAACCCCAATCCTGATAGCGGGCGGGGTCTTCGCTCCAGTTTTCGCGCACTTTGACAAACAAAAACAGATGGATGCGTTCTTCCAGCATTTCCTCCAGCTCCAGCCTTGCCGTCTGACCGATTTTTTTCAACATCTCGCCGCCGCGGCCGATAATGATTTTCTTCTGTCCCTCGCGCTCAACGTATATCGTCATTTCCGCGCGGACGGAGTTGTCCTGCCGCCGCTCCCACAGTTCCGGTTCAACCGTCAGCGAATACGGCAGTTCTTCTTTGAGGTACAAAAACAGTTTTTCGCGCACCACTTCCGCCGCCAGCAGTCTGAGCGGCAGGTCGGACATCTGTTCTTCCGGATAATACCATGGCGATTCCGGCAGATTTTCCGCCAGATAGCGGTAGAAATCACTCATATTAAGACCGGTTGAGGCTGAAACCATAAACGTTTCCGTAAACCTGCCGGCGGCGTTGAGCTCGGCGGCAAGCGGCAGCAATTTCTGTTTTTCCACCAGATCGATTTTGTTCAACAACAGCACCGCTTCCCGTTTTTTATCGTTCAACTCGTCGACGATGGCGCGCGTTTCTTCGTCAAAACCGCGCTTGGCGTCCACCACCAGCACCAGAATATCACCGTCGGCCGCGCCGCTCCATGCAGAAGCCACCATCGATCGGTCAAACCGCCTTTTGGGCTTAAAAATCCCCGGCGTATCCAAAAAGATTATCTGCGTGTTTTCAAAAATGCCGATTCCCTTAATCAGCGTCCGCGTGGTTTGCGCCTTGGGTGAAACAATGGACACCTTGGAACCGGCAAAATCGTTGGTGATGGTAGATTTGCCGGCGTTGGGCGCGCCTATCAGGCTGACAAAGCCGCAACGTGTCGGCCGCTCGCCGCCGCTATTTTTTTCCATAGTTCACCCCCAGTTTTCGCAGCATTTTTTCGGCGGCGTTTTGTTCCGCCGCTTTTTTGTTGTGTCCTCTCCCCTGCTCGGGTTCCAGCCCGTCAATTTCCGCCTGCATATAAAAAACGGGATCATGTTCCGCCCCTTCGCGGCCGATCTCCACATAGCGCGGAGCAGACAAACCTTTTTCGTGCGCCACTTCCTGCAGGGTGGTTTTGGCATCTTTCGGCGGACGGGTATGCGTATCAAGCAGGGGGCGCCAGTTCTTTTGCACAAAGGCGATGGCCTCCGCGGCGCCGGCATCAAGATAAATGGCGCCGATAACCGCTTCGCAAACGTCGCACAGCACGTTGTCGTTGTGATGCACGTCCACGCTTTCGGCGGCAATATAGCCGTCGAGCCCAAGTTTCAGAGCCATCTCCGCCACCGTTTCCTTGCACACGAGCGCCATAAACCGCTGCGAAAGACTGCCTTCCGGCTCGTCGGGAAACAGGCGGTAAACCATTTCCGCCACCGCCACCCCGAGCACGCGGTCGCCCAAAAACTCCAGCCGTTCGTAGTTTTCCGACAGCCGGGCGGTTTTGCTCGTATGCGTCAGCGCCTGCCGCAGCAGATGCCTGTTCTTAAAAACGTGCTCCAGTTTTTTTTCCAATTCCTGCATAATATCCGTTACTCCCGATGCCTGTATTGCAATATATATCAACTGATTGAGTCAAATAAACGGCTCCAGCGGATTTTTTTGGCCCAGGTCCAGGGCTTGTACCACGCTCCTTCGTTCGGATCGTAGGAAAAGAACAGAAAACGCGCTTTTCCCACCAGATTTTCAAACGGCACAAAACCCACGCTCACCCGGCTGTCGTCCGAACGGTCGCGATTGTCGCCCATCATGAAATAATGCCCCTCCGGCACGGTCACTTCCTCAAAGTTGTCTTCCCTTTCCTCGTCGGAAATTTCCAATATCGTATGCTTTACGCCGTTCGGCAGAGTTTCCTCATACCGGTGATAGCGTTCGGCATGACCAAAGGCGTTGCGCAGTACAAAATCGTCCTTTTCCGTGCGGGGCAGCATTTTGCCGTTAATGAACAGCCGGCCGTTTTCAAGCTTTATTTTGTCACCGGGCATGCCGATAATGCGCTTAATAAAATCCGTCCGGTTGTCTTTCGGAAACTTGAAGACAACCACGTCCCCCTGTTTGGGTTCGTCGCTCCAGATGCGGCCGTCAAAAGCCGGCAGGCTGAAAGGAAACGAATGGCGCGAATAACCGTAGGTATATTTGGAAACAAACAGAAAATCGCCGACATAAAGATTGGGATACATCGAACCGGAAGGTATCTTGAACGGTTCGAACAAAAAGCTCCGGATAAGCACGGCAATCACCACCGCCAAAATGACGGTTTTTATCGTTTCGGACATATTGTCTTCTTTTTTCATAATCATTCTCCTTTTGTTGCCGTCTGAAAAACGACATCGGCCGCCTCGGGGCCGGCTGTTATACTTTCAATAATCACCACCGCCTGCGCAAAAGGCCTGTCGTCGCTTAAACTGACCCACAGCCGTCTGAGCCGCGGATCGGGCGCCAACCGGTCAAGAGTCTTCGCCGCCTGACCGCTTATTTTCAATTCCGGACGGCCGCCCGGCAGATGAACAACCTCTATCTCCGCCCAGGCAATGCCGTCGGCAAAACCGGTTCCGAGCGCTTTGGCAAAAGCCTCTTTGGCGGCAAACCTCTTGGCCAGCGAGCCGGTAAACCGCGGTTTATCGTCGGCCAGCGCTTTCAGTTCGGCAAGCTCGTTTTCTCCGAAACAACGGCGCAGAAAACGTTCGCCGAAACGGGCATAAGCCTTTTCTATCCGCCCGCTGTTGCAAATATCGCTTCCCAACCCGACAATCATAACCTTCCGCTCCGCCCTGTCCGCCGCAATTTATGCCGCCCGCGCCACATAGCTCACAACCTTGGAAGATTTCAGATCGGCAATAATCGTGTTCAGATGATCCAAATTTTTAACTTCCACATCGACGATAATCTCAAAATAGCTGACCGTGCGATAAACAATGTTGAGGTTGGCAATGTTGGCTTCGTTGCGCGCCATAATGTTGGAAATTTCGCCCAGACTCCCCGGCTCGTTGCTCAGCACCAGTTTCAGGCGGCCGGTATGTTTCTGGCTGTCGGCGCCCTCGCCCCAGGCAATATCGAGCCAGCGCTCCGGTTCGTCGGCAAAACGCTCCAGCGCTTTGCAGTCCGCGCGATGCACCGCCACTCCCTTGCCGGTGGTAACGATGCCGACAATCCGATCGCCCGGCAGCGGGTGGCAGCAGCCGGCAAAATGCATCGCCATGCCGGGAATAAGCCCCTCGATTTTCAGCGGCTCGGCGCTTTTCTTTTTGATTTTCTTAAACGAAGGCACCTTAATGGCTTTAACCACCTTTTCCAGTTTGGACTGTTTATAGGCCGGATAAACCGCCTTCATGACATCCCAGCCGCTGACCAGCCCTTCGCCCACTTTGGCATAAATATCGTTTATCGATTCCGCCTCAAAGTTCGGCATAACCGTCTGCAGACCTTTTTCGGAAAATTCCAGCCCCTCGTTTTTGAACATTTTTTCGAGTATTTCCTGCCCGAGAACGATAAACTGGTCGCGTTTGGAGGCGCGCACATAGCGGCGAATGGCGGCTTTGGCCTTGCCGGTCACGACAAAGCGCTCCCATTCCGTTGACGGATGCTGCGCCTTGGAGGTCAAAATCTCCACCTGATCGCCGTTTTGCAGCACGGTTCTGAGCGGGCGGATTTCACCGTTTATCTTTGCTCCGACACAGGTATCGCCGACGGTGGAATGCACGGCATAGGCAAAATCGACCGGCGTCGAGTTGACCGGCAGACCGATAAGATCACCCTTGGGCGTAAAGCAAAACACCTGATCGTTATACATTTCAAGCTTAGTGTTTTCCAGAAACTCTTCGGGGTTCGAGGCTCTGTCCAAAATCTCGAGCAGTTCGCGTATCCAGCGAAAGTTTTTGCCCTCGGCCTTTTGTCCCTGTTTATAAGCCCAGTGGGCGGCAATGCCTTTTTCGGCGATTTCGTGCATTTCATAGGTGCGTATCTGCACTTCGATGCGGGTGTTTTCCGGCCCGATAACGCCGGTGTGTATCGACTGATAGCCATTCGGTTTGGGGGTGGATATATAGTCCTTAAACCGGCGCGGCACCATGTGATATTTGCTGTGGATAATCCCCAAAGCCTGATAACAGGTGGCCACGTCTTCCACGCAGATGCGAAAAGCCATAATGTCCGAAAGCTGTTCGAACGAGGCGTTCTTCTGCTGCATTTTGCGCCAGATGGAATAAGGCGTTTTTTCGCGTCCCGTCACCTGACATTTGACGCCGTTTTCTTCCATGTCCTTTTTCAGGGCTTCGATAATCTTCGGCACCAGATTGCTGCCCTGCTCGCGCAAAAAGTTCAGGCGGGCAATGATGGAATCATGCGCTTCCCTGAACAATTCGCAAAAAGCCAGCTCCTCCAGCTCGCTTTTTACTTCCTGCATGCCGATGCGCTCGGCAAGCGGGGCGTAAATATCCAATGTTTCGCGGGCGATCCGCGTCCTTTTCTCGGGCGCCAGAAAATGCAGCGTACGCATGTTGTGCAAACGGTCGGCCAGCTTAATCAGCAACACGCGGATATCTTCCGACATGGCCAGCAAAAGCTTGCGGAAATTTTCCGCCTGTTTGGTATAGACCGACTTTTGCTCAATCATCGCCAGTTTGGTCAGACCGTCGACCAGCGTTGCCACCTGGTCGCCGAACAGCTGCCGCACTTCTTCCACGGTGGTGTCCGTATCTTCCACCGTATCGTGCAGCAGCCCGGCAATCACCGACGCGCAGTCAAGCTTAAATCTGGTCAGGATGCCGGCCACCTCCACCGGATGCGAATAATACGGATCGCCCGAAGCGCGCAACTGCGCGCCGTGCTTTTTCATGGCAAAAACATAAGCACGGTTGAGCGCGTCCTCGTCGGCATCGGGGTCGTACGACTTAACCAGCTCGACTAATTCATATTGGCGTAACATTCTCTGTCTGTCGCGTTGTTTTATTCCTCGTCGCCGGAATCTGCATCCGCGTCGTCGTTAAAATCCATGCCGTCGTCCAAATCCAGATCATCGTCGCCGGCGTCAATATCCAAATCGGCGTCGTCGTCGGCATCCAAATCGAGAGCGTCGTCATCTTCGCCGTGCACCTGCATGTTGTCGGCCATTTCGTTGTCGAGCATAATGTTGCTGAACTGTTCGTCAAGACCGGCCAGTTCTTTTTCGGCGGCCATAATCTCGATTTCCTCTTCCTGCGGCTCTTCGACCTCCACATATTTTTGCAGCCCCATCACCAGCGACTTTTGCAATTCTTCGATATTGACCTTTTCTTCGGCAATTTCGCGCAGGGCTATCACCGGATTTTTATCGTTGTCGCGGGCAACCGCAATCGGTGCGCCGGAAGAAATGTCTTTTGCGCGCTGAGCGGCTATCATCAACAGTTCATAACGATTGGGGATTTTATCAACACAATCTTCTACGGTAATTCGTGCCATTTTTTGTACCTTTTATTTTCAGTTAAAACAAATTTTTGGCAAAACTATATCCGTTTTGCCTGTCGATTGCAACAAAAATCTGCTTTTTAAATTTTCAACAAATTGTTTTTGCTAAATATTATTTCATATAAACGGGTTGAAAGACGATTCGGTAACCGATTCGGTTGAGAGCATTTTTCACCGCCTTTTGATTTTTTTTGACTTCCAACACGTCTTTAATCGGCGCCTCGTACATTTCAATCACGCTCTGCATGGTCACGGCGATACTCGGAGCGATTTTGTCCGAATAGAGGTTCAGCTGTTTTTCGTAGATGTTGCGTTTGAAGAGCAAAAGGGTCATCAGCTCGGCGGAGCTCATCCGCAGCACCCGATAGGCTTTGATGGTTTTGTCGCAGGTATAGGCCCATTCTTCCATATTAAAGCCCTCGGCGGCAATAATATCGGCAAATTCGTTTTCCATTCCCTGCATTTTGATTTTTTGCACCAGCCTTTGGCAGGGATGCACCAAATCTTTTATGCTCGGCAAAATCGCCCCGGTTCCGTTGGCGTTTTCCCAAGCGTCGAGAAGAGCGCCCGCCTCGATGATTTTGGCCTTGTTATTGATGTCGGCGCCATAGTCGGCCAGGGCTTCGAGCGAGCGCGCCACGGCCTGAATGTCTTTGCTTGTCAGAGGCGACGACGCATCGGGAGAAATGGTTCGCAAACGGCTTGCCAAAGGTTCTTCGGGCTTGGCGCCGGGAGCAAAATCTTCGGGCGGCACGAGCTCCATTACCCGACTGATAAAAGAGCTGTCATAGTTGTTGCGGTCGGGCAAGGTCTGAAAGCGTACTTTTTCGCGGGTCAAATCGCTTTCTTCCCAAATTTCGGGCATAAGCAAATAATAAAGCGCCGGCGACATAAATTCCAAATTCTCTATATCGGCAAATTTTCTCGCCACTCTTGCCGGAAATTTATTTTTTGTTTCCTTAATTCCCGGCAGATTGAGAATTTTATCGGAAATCCCCGGCACGGTGTGCAGATAAGGGCCGATATACGGATAAAACTCCGGCGGCAGATTTTTAATCTGTTCAAGCAGCGTATCTTCGTTTTGCCATTTCAGCCGGGTCTGACGGGTTCCGTAATCACGAATTGTCTGCGCAAATTCTTTGTTAAAAACGTTGCCGATATTCCAAAAATAATCGAATTTTCGGTCATATACGGGTTTTGGGGCAAACATTTTGCGCAATTCTTCAATCGGCGGAATGTCGGCGTTCATATCCACCTTAAATCGATCGGCATAGTCGGCCGGAGAAATCGCCGCCGCGGGAAAAACGCCGACAATCGCGGCCGCGCACAACCACAGCCCGAACAACAATTTTTTCTTTATCCCGTCAAAAAACATCTTGGATCGCACCTGCCGATAAAAAACATCAATATTTTTCGATGATAATACATAATCTTTAATAAATAAAGCCCTTTTAACGATGCCGGCAACCGAAAACGCTTGCGGCCGCCATGCGAAGAAAATGCTGGACTCGGCAAGGATATTGCTCTACTATGACAAGAGTTAAAAATTTCTTTTTATTTCATAAAGGAGAAAAGGCATGGCGTGGACGGAAAAGATGGTTGAAGACTTAAAAATCATGTGGAAACAGGGACTTACAACCGGTGAAATCGGCAAACGCCTCGGCGTTTCCAAAAATTCGATTGTCGGCAAGGTGCATCGTCTGCAGCTGGATGCCCGCCCTTCTCCGATTAAGAAAAAAGACGAAAAAACAATATCGGATGTCTCTAAAAACACCTCGGCTCGTCCGTCCGAAGAAAAGGCTCCGGCCGCGCAAGCCGCAGCCCCCGCGGCCGAACCCGCCGTTTTGCCGGTTCGCCCGACCGGCCGGAACACTCCTTGCGGTTCGGTGCAACTGACCGATCTGGACAATCACACCTGCCGTTGGCCGCTCGGCGACCCGAAAGACGAAAATTTCCATTTTTGCGGCAAAAAGGTAAAAATCGGCCAGACATATTGCGAAGAACACGCCGCTCTGGCTTATGTCAAACCAAACAAAAAATAACTTTTTCCCGTCAGTTTTTTAGGGCGTCTTATAGAGCGTTTCAGGCTAAAAAACAACTAAGAGGTTATAGACTCATGAGTAACTATCGGAAACTGTATTTTGCCCTGCTTGCGGGGACGATTCTCTCGACGCCGGCAAATTATGCTGCGGCAGCTACCTTAACCCCGACATTGGATACTATCAAAGCGGAAGCTGAGGATTTGAGTGGCAATTTTGCATTGATGGAACTGACCGATGATTTGCCCGAAGGCGCTGTGGAAGTGGAAATTGCCAATGTGAAATATTACTTCACCCCGACGGGAGAAGATGCCGCGTTGTTGAAAACTCTTGCGGGCACCGTGGCTGGGAATCTGGTGGAAGATGCCGGCGGCATTTTTGAGTTTGATGGGAAAAAATATAGTTTCGATGTTGCGGCGATTCCTGAGAGCGTTTTTGAATATGAGGCAGGAACGGCGGAAGATTATAACTTCACTATGCAGGAAGCGGACGCCGAAGGAAACATCACAACCAAATACTACAAAGTTGTCCTGAAACCGGAAACTTTCACCACCTCGGAAAGCATCAAATGGAGCACGACGGCGCCAACCGCAGGCGATGTCACCGGTTCTGTGGAAGTTACACTGCCGAACAACCAAACGCAGACTTTTTATTATGCTTATACCAAACCGGAAGGCTATGAGACTGAACACGAAAAGTCAAAAAATTTTGAATTTAACGAAGCTCCCGGAACCACTATTCATCAAGACGGCGGAGCAGTGATAAACAATCCGGCAGGTACAAATTATGGCAATATAGAAAGCAAAGTTTATGCCAACAACAAGATAACGGGGAGCATCAGCGGCGGGACATCGAGCAAGAAGAATGAGCTTCATCTATACGGCGGGGCAATCTATAATGCCGGAGAGATGAGGAATGTCAATGCCGATTTTATCAATAATTCGGTAGTGGCGACTGGACAACGTTATAATTATACCTATGCTTATGGCGGAGCGATTTATAACGGTGGTTCCATCGCCTCTATCACCGGCGATTTTATCGGAAATTATGCATATGGCGAGTATGCCTATGGCGGGGCGATTTATAACCATGGCGCCATCGGCGATATTACCGGTGATTTTATCGGGAATTATGTTTCTGGAAGCAATAATGCCTATGGCGGGGCGATTTATAACAACGGTAGTGGCACCATCGGCAACATCACCGGTGATTTTATCGGAAATTATGCTATAAGTACAGGTGGTAACAATACCCATGGCGGGGCGATTTTTAACCGTGGTGGTACCATCGACGACATCACCGGCGATTTTATCGGAAATTATGCTCAAAGCTCAAGTGTCTATGGCGGGGCAATTTATAACTTGGGCACCATCGCCTCTATCACCGGCGATTTTATCGGGAATTATGGCCAAGGATATTATAGTGCCTCTGGCGGTGCGATTTATAACAGTGGTACCATCGACGACATCACCGGCGATTTTATCGGGAATTATGCACAAAGCGGAAGTAGATATTGCGATGCCTATGGCGGGGCGATTGAAAACCAGGGCACCATTGGCTCTATCACCGGTGATTTTATAGGTAATTATGCACAAAGTAATAGAATCCGCACCCATGGCGGGGCGATTTATAACGGTGGTTCCATCGCCTCTATCACCGGCGATTTCATCGGGAATTATGTCCAAGGTAAAAGCGAAGTATTCGGCGGGGCGATTTCTAACAGTGGTGGCACCATCGGCTCTATCACCGGCGATTTCTTAAATAATTATGCAAAGACGACATCAACGACCGGATTGGCTCTCGGCGGTGCGGTGTTTACAACTAAAGACATGACTTTTACTACCAAGGGTGAAGAGCATTATATGTCCGGTAACTACACCGAAGATCCGACCCGCGGCAAAAACTACAATGCCATCTTTGTTCAAGGTACAACCTCTGCCGACAGTGCGCCGACGGTCACCTTTGATACTACGGGCGGCGGAACATGGATTATTAATGACAGCATCGAGGGCGGATATGCTTCCGGTACTTCTGTCACTTATGCCAACCGCTATTACAACCTTGCCTTCACAGGCGACGATACACTGAACGATGATGGTCGGACAACGCAATATATCGCCGTCAACAATGACATCATCAACGCCGGCAAAGTAACGGTTGAAAATACCACGTTAAAATTCGGCAGTTACGATCATCAAGATGAGAATGCAAAAAATTCATTCGGTCACGGGCGCTTTATCGCTACCCTGAACGCGGACGGCACTGCGGATTTGGACGCCGCGGCGGTTACCTCGCTTTCGCTCACCAACGCCGCTTTTGACCTTTATAACAATCATCCGGATGAAGTCAAGCTTGCCGGTTGGAGCGCGAGCAACAGTTATCTGCATGTTGATGTGAACATTGCCGCCGGCACCGCGGATGTGTTGAACATCGCGGGCGACGTGGT
>CALXRS010000002.1 GCA_944390915.1 uncultured Alphaproteobacteria bacterium | reverse complement strand
TAAATAGAATAATGAGATCCTGAAACAAGTTCAGGATGACACTTAAGATACGGGGCGGTATACCGACGCCAACACCCACACACAATGAAAGCTCCGTCCGGGGGCTTTCTTTCGCTCTCACCCTCACCCGACGCTTGCGCGTCCCCCTCTCCCCTCAAGGGAGAGGGAAAAGAAGGCAGCGCGCAGGGGAAAGGGAGAGGAGAAAAAAGGGGTGGGCTGGTACGGGCATTTAAGGGAGAAGAGGGAAAAAGGAGTGCGGCCGGTGCGGACATTTAAGGGAGAGGGAAAAGAAGGCAGCGCGCAGGGGAAAAGGAGAGGAGAAAAAAGGGGTGGCTGGTACGGGCATTTAAGGGAGAAGAGGGAAAAAGGAGTGCGGCCAGCGGCAGAAAAGAGGGGGTAGAAGGGAGAGGAGAAAAAGAGATAAGGGGGGATAGTCGAGCATTTAAGGGAGAGGAGAGAAAGAGGCAGTGTGCGGGGAAAGGAAAGGAGAAAATCGTTGCGGTCGGTGCCGAGCATTTAAGGGAGAGAGGGGACATGCCGATTACGCGGGATATTTTTATATCCTTTATATCTGGTATCATGGCAGTGCGGGGTAATACCAAAATCTATACAAAAAATTTTCTTCCGACCGGTGAAATTTGAAAATCCGCGATTATATGGGGCGAAAATTATTTTTTGTTTTCTAAAAAAAGCGCGTGACGATGCTTTTTTTCGAGGAAAAGAAAAAATATTTTTGGCGGTCGATGGAGCAGACGCCGAACTTTCGGCGCGCCGCCCTGCGACTGCGGGCAAAAATACAGTTGATAAGGATTTATTTTGATGAAGACGATACTTGTAACCGGCGGAACCGGTTTTCTCGGTTCCAACCTTTGCCGCCGGCTTGTCGACGACGGGCATAAAGTGATTTGCATGGACAACAATTATACCGGCCGCACAACCAATATCGGCGCTCTTGTCGGCTGTCCGAACTTTCGGTTTATCCGGCACGATATCTGCGAGCCGTTCGGTATGGACGAACATCTGGATCAAATTTACAATCTGGCTTGTCCGGCCAGCCCTCCCGCCTATCAGGGCAAACATTCCATAGCCACCACCAAAACCTGCGTGTTCGGCGCGGTGAACATGCTGGAACTGGCCAAAACACATCGGGCGACGATTTTGCAGTCGTCCACGTCGGAGGTGTACGGCGAGCCGCTGGTGCATCCGCAAACGGAAAATTATCGCGGCAACGTCAACCCCATCGGCATCCGCGCCTGTTACGACGAAGGCAAGCGCTGCGCCGAAAGCCTGTTTTTTGACTATTGCCGACATGAAGGAGTGGATATCAAAGTTATCCGCATTTTCAACACCTACGGCCCGAACATGGATCCCAACGACGGACGGGTGGTCAGCAATTTTATCTGTCAGGCGCTAAAGGGTGAGGACATAACCATTTACGGCAACGGTTCGCAGACGCGTTCGTTTTGCTATGTGGACGATTTAATCGAAGCCATGGTGCGGATGATGAATTCGCGCAAAGGCTTTACCGGACCGGTCAATACCGGCAACCCGGGAGAGTTTACCGTGCGCGAGTTGGCGGAAAAAGTGATAGCCCTGACCGGCAGCCATTCAAAAATCGTTTATAAGCCTTTGCCTGCCGACGACCCGACCCAACGGCGGCCGGATATTGCGCTGGCCAAAGCGGAACTCGGTTGGGAGCCGCATATCCGTCTGGACGAGGGTCTGCAAAAAACGATAGCCTATTTTCGCCGCGAGATTGCCGCCCCGGCCGCGGCGGCGGAATAAGTCAACGCGGAGAAAACGTCGATGATACTGGTAACGGGCGGTGCGGGCTACATCGGTTCGCATACCGTGCGCCGGCTGCTGGATGACGGCCGGCAGGTGGTGGCGGCGGACAATCTGATATACGGGCACCGGCAGGCGGTGGACGCGCGGGCGGTGTTTGTTCATGCCGATTTGGCCGACAAATATTCGTTGCAGCGGCTTTTTGCGACCTATCCGATAGAAGCGGTGGTGCATTTTGCCGCTTTTGCCTATGTCGGGGAAAGCATGGCGGAGCCGGAAAAATATTATCTCAACAATGTGGCGGGCAGTCTGAATCTGCTTGCCGCCATGAGGGCGGCCGGCGTCGGCAAAATCGTCTTTTCGAGCAGCTGCGCCACATTCGGCGAGCCGGCATATCTGCCGATAGACGAAAGTCATCCGCAAAATCCGCTCAACCCCTACGGACGGAGCAAACTGGCGGTGGAGAAAATTCTGGCCGACTATCATCGGGCTTACGGGCTGAAATATATCGCTTTGCGCTATTTTAACGCGGCGGGGGCGGCGGCCGACGGCAGTCTGGGCGAAAGCCACCGGCCGGAAACGCATTTGATTCCGCTGGTGTTGCAGGCGCTTGCCGGCCGCGACAAAAGCGTCAAAATATTCGGCAACGATTATGACACGCAAGACGGCACCTGCGTCCGCGACTATGTGCATGTGGAAGATCTGGCGGAAGCGCATCGGCTGGCTTTGGAAAAGACGGACGTTTTTTGCGGCTGTCTCAACCTCGGGACGGGCGTCGGCGCAAGCGTTAAGGAGATTATCGCTGCGGCGGAAGAAGTTACCGGCCGCCTCTGTCCGACGGAATATGCGCCCCGCCGACCGGGCGACCCCGCCCGCCTGACGGCCGATAATAAAAAAGCGGCGCAGGTTCTCGGCTGGCGGCCGCGATATACGGATATCGGGGAAATTATCCGCACGGCGTGGAACTGGGAAACAAACAGGAAATATTGATTATGACTGAAAAAGTGAAAAATCTTATTGTCGGCTGCGGTTTGTCGGGAATGACGGCCGCGGCGGAACTGGCGGCAAGAGGGGAAAGGGTGCTGATTGTCGACCGGCGGGAGCATATCGGCGGCAATATATTCGATGCCCGCGACGGGCAGACCGGCATAACCGTTCATCGCTACGGGCCGCATGTTTTCCATACGAACGATGAAAAAGTGTGGAACTATCTGAGCCGCTTTACCGACTGGCATTATTTTATGTATCGGGTGAAGGCGCTTATCGACGGGCGGGAAGTGAACATTCCGTTCAATCTTGACAGTCTGCACCGCGTGTTCGGGCGAAAGACGGCGGAAACTCTGGAGGAAAAACTTGTTTGCCGCTTCGGCTTCAACCGTCGGGTGCCGATTGGCGAGCTGAAAAATGCCGATGACGCGGATTTGCGCTTTTTGGGACAATATGTTTATGAAAAGGTTTTTGCCGGCTACACCGCCAAACAATGGGGCATGTCGCTGGCGGAGCTGGATGCCTCGGTGGGCGAACGGGTGCCGGTTTATACCGGCCGTGACGACCGCTATTTTCACGACAAATATCAGGCCGTGCCGGACAGGGGATATACGGCAATGTCCGCCCGCATGCTTGACAATCCGCTGATTGAAGTGCGGTTGGCAACGGATTTTCGCGATGTGCGCGGAAAGATAAGCTATGAGAGATTGTTTTACAGCGGCGCCGTTGACGAATATTTTGACTATGAGTTCGGCCGGCTGCCCTATCGGAGCGCGGAGATTGTTTTTGTAACCCGCGATTGCGAATACGCGCAGTCCGGTCCGCAGATAAATTATCCGGAAAATTACGATTTTACCCGTTCGGTCGAATACAAATATTATCTTGACGAGCGGTCGGACAAAACGGTTGTTTCCTACGAATATCCGCAGGCTTTCGCCGAGGGAAAAAACGAGCGTTTCTATCCGGTGCCGCGGGCGGAAAACGAGGCTTTGTACCGGCACTATGCCGACCGTGCCGCCGCTTTGCAAAACGTGTATTTTTTCGGCCGCCTCGGCGACTATCGTTATTATAACATGGACGAGGCCGTCCGCCGGGCGCTTGATTTGATTGAGGGAGTAAAATAAGATGCGCAAAAAACCACGGGTGAAAATTCTTGTCGGTTACCATAAACCGGCTTATCTTCTGAAAAGCGACGTTTTTGTGCCCATCCATCTGGGGCGGGCGCTGGCGGCTCAGTCTTCCAAGGACGGCAGCCTGACAGCCGAGGATTACCGCTGGCTGGAGGAAAATATGGCGGGCGACGACGACGGTGACAACATTTCCGCGGATAATCGCAAATTCTGCGAGCTCACGGCTTTTTACTGGGCGTGGAAAAATTATGATCGGCTGGGCAATCCGGATTATATCGGTTTCATGCACTATCGGCGGCACCTGTCTTTCAACCGCAACAAACATTTTGCGGCGGACAAATACGGCTTTGTCGAAGAGCCGGCGATAAACGAAGAATATCTGCAAAAATTTCGCCTTGACGACGAAAGCGTCGAGGACGCCGTCCGCGGGCGCGACGTTTTGATTGCCGCGCGCACGGATCTGAAAAGGCTGGGAACGTTGTCGCCCTATAACCATTACGAAAATTCGCAAAAAAAACTGCATATCGGCGATTATGAAAAGGCGCTTGAGGTTTTGCGCAAAAAATATCCCGAATATGTCGAAGCTGCCGTCAAATATAACAACGGGGACTATGCGTATTTTACCAATGTGCTGATTATGCGCAAAGAAATCTTTATGCATTATTGCGCCTGGCTGTTTGATATTCTGACGGAAACCGACAAACGGTTGGACTATACCGGTTATAATGTCGAAGAAATGCGGGCTTTGGCGTATATTGCCGAGTGGCTTTGCGGCATATATGTCACCCGGCTGCTTGACACCGGCGGCAATGTTCTGGAGCTGCAGGAAACCATGGCGGCGGACACTTCCGTTTGTCCGGAAATTCGACCGGCTTTTGCCGACAACAACATTCCCGTGTGTTTTTCCGCCGATGCCGGCTATATTCTTTATACCGGCGTGGCCGTTCACTCGCTGATGGCTCATGCAAACGAGCGTGACAATTATGATATTATCATTTTTGCCGGCGGCGTGCCGGCGGAGGAAAAGGAAAAAATAGCCCGCTTGGCCGTCGGACGCAAAAATTTTTCCATCCGTTTTGTTGATATAAACCGCTATATAGATCGGGCGCTCAGCCAAAACTTTTTTCTGATTTCCCATTTTTCGGCGGCGGTTTATTACCGGATATTCATTGCCGATATTCTGCAGGCTTATGACCGGGTGCTCTATCTTGATTCCGATCTGGTGCTTGAAGCGGACGCCGCTTCCCTGTGGCGGCTGGATATCGGCGGCAAGGCGCTCGGTGCGGCGGCGGATACGGAAGTTATCCGGATGTATTTTACGGACGACTTTATCAAAAATTATCTTGATCGGACGCTCGGCATTAACAATCCGTACCGTTATTTTAATTCCGGCGTGTTGATTATGTCGCTTGCCAAAATGCGCACGGCCAACGTCAAAGACAAATTCGTCGAGGTGATGAACAGGGTAAAATCTCCCTACATGGTCGATCAGGATATTCTAAACGTTATTTTTCAGGACGATGTTTGTTTGTTGCCCGGTTGCTGGAACTATGAATATCACTTGCCGATATGGCATCCGGCATATCGGCTGGAGCTGCCGGCAACGGTGTTGGAAGATTATATGCAAAGCAGGGAACAGGCCAAAATCGTCCATTTTGCGGGTTCCAAAAAACCATGGAACTGTCCGCAATATGACATGGCGGATCGTTTCTGGCATTATGCCCGGCAGACGCCGTTTTATGAGGAAATTTTGCAACAGGGGTTGTTGGCGCGGCTTTCGCCGCCGCAATCGGAGCCGGTGAAAAAAGAAAGGGTTTCTTTTGTCGACGATTATCTGTTGGCGCGGCTGCGTTACGCCAAATGCAAGCTGCTTTCAAAAATATGCTTCGGCCAAAAGCGCGCCTGCTACCGGCAACAGCGGAAGCAGCTGAAGCGTGAGCTCAAGCAGATAAAGAAAGCCTGGCGCGAGCAGGAAAACGCCCGTCGGGCGGCCTAAAGCGGCGGGAGAAAAAAATATGGTCAAAGTTTGCGTCATCGTGCCGGTTTACAACGCGCTGCCCTATCTGGAGCGTTGTCTTTCGTCCCTTGCCGCGCAAACGCTTGCGGAGGCGGAATTTTTGTGCATAGACGACGGTTCGACCGACGGCAGCGGCGATCTGTTGCGCCGGTTTGCGCGACAGGACGGACGTTTTAAGCTGTTTACGCAGGCCAATGCCGGACCGGCGGCTGCCCGTAACCTCGGTTTGCGCAACGCCAGGGCGGAATATGTTATGTTTTGCGATGCCGACGATTGGTACGAGCCGGACTGCTGCCGGCGGATGTGCGCCGCGCTGGACGACGAAAAAGCGGATGTTGCCGTTTGTCGCACAAAAGTGGCGGTTGAAGACGAAAACGCTTCTTTGCGCCGGCAGGCGGCAAAAGAAGAAACTTACAATTCCCCGTTGGTAGGGCTTTTTGCCGCCGAGGCGGACAGGCTTGCCGCCGCCGGTGTTGTGCTGTGGAACAAAATCTTCAAAAAAAGCATTATCGACCGGCAGGAAATTTTCTTTCCCGCCGGTTGCGAGCATGACGACGACGCTTTTTGGCTGCTCTACGGGCTTTATGTCAAAAAAATCCTCTTTTTGCCGGAAAAGCTATACAACTACCGCATCCGCGCCGGTTCCATCATGGGCAGATATTTTGCCCGACAGCCGAAAGACAAAAACGACCGCTACAAAATATGCCTGTTTGTCTGCGATTATGCTCGGCAGAAAAATCTGCCGGAAGAAAAAGCGGCGGCCGTTTCTCTTTTTTGCCGGCAGCAGGCGGGTATGCTGTTTTTCGAGTTGTTTTCGGCAGACGAGTTGCGCCGGATGGCAGAGGAACTCAACCGCCGCCGGCTGAATTTTGTTTTTGCCGAAAGCAAAGGCCGTCTGTGTTCGGCGCCGCGGAAGGGATTGAAAGAGGCGGGCAGGGGACGATATGTCCTTTGCTGGCTGTTGTCAAAAATCTGTTTTGGCAACAGGCGAAAACGCTTCCGCCGGAAAAAGAAAGACCTTCGCGCGCAGCTGAAGATAAAAAAACTTATTTCCGTTGCCGACTGATTTTTCCGGCAGCGTTTTTATATTTGACAATCATATACAGAATCGTGCCGGCAAAACCGAGGGAAATCAGGTTGAACAGTATCATTTGCAACGAGTGCAGGTAGATGCCGTAGAGTATCCAGCAGATCATGCCGGTGCAGTAAATGATGTAGCTTGCCAACGAGAGATCCTGTACGTCTTTGCTTTTTATCGTTTGCAACGTCTGCGGCAAAAAGCAGATTGCAGTGCAAATGCCGGCAATGTATCCGGCCAGTTCGGCCAAAATATTCATAATGTTCTCCTGTTTTGTTTTTTTTGATATATAGCAGATTATCCGCCGGTCGACAAGGGAGATTGCCGCTGTAGAAAAAAGAAAAAAATCGGGGTTGACAAAAGGCTGAAAATATGCCATTTACAAACAGATTTTGTTATTTGCTGTGCGCTCCTAGCTCAGCCGGATAGAGCAACAGCCTTCTAAGCTGTGGGTCGGGCGTTCGAATCGCCCGGAGCGCGCCACTTTAAACCTTCTGGGGAGTCCCTTTTTTTGGTGCTTGTCATCAAAGTGCGGGATGTCATTGACATGAAAAATCTCCGGTATGGTATATAAGATTGTTAAGAAAGTTGCCGACATAGCTCAGTTGGTAGAGCAGCTGATTTGTAATCAGCGGGTCGGGAGTTCGAGTCTCTCTGTCGGCACCAGTTTTCAAGCCCTGCTTATATTAAATTGTCATGCTGAAGCGAGTTCAGCATGACAATTTAATATTAGTTCGGCATCTCCTCAGCATTTCATTTTTTATTCATCTATCGCGGGAAAAGGATCGTTTTTTTGCGACACTCAAATAATAACTTAACGAAAGTTTAATTTCAAGATTATTTTTGCATTTATCAAAATGTTATAAAGCCTTTTGAAAACCGAGGGAAAGCCTTGAAAGCTGTCGCAAAAAAACGATCGTTTAAGCGCATCGCTTTTTTGCTGTATATATTTTGCAAAATATCAAAGGACTATGGCTTATGAAAATACCTTCGAAATTCTCTCTTGCCCTGCTTGCGGGGACGATTCTTTCCACCCCGGCAAATTATGCCGCGGCGGCGACCTTAACTCCGACACTGGACACACTGAAAGCGGAAGCGACGGATTTAAGCGGCAGCTATGCATTGACGGAATTAAGCGGCGAACTGCCGGCCGGTGCGGCGGAAGTAGAGATTGCCGGCGTTAAATATTACTTTACGCCGGAAGGAGAAGATGCGGCATTGTTAAAGACTCTTGCAGGCACCGTGGCCGGGAATCTGGTGGAAGATGCCGGCGGCATTTTTGAGCTGAATGGCAAAAAGTATAGCTTTAATACGGAAGCGATTCCTTCGAGCGTTTTTGAATACGTGGAGGGAAAGGCGGAAGATTATAACTTCACCATTGAGGAAGCGGACGCCGAAGGCAATTTGACGACTAAATATTATAAAGTTGTCCTGAAACCGGAAACATTTGCCACTTTGGAAAGTATCAAATGGAGCACAATGGCAGCAGTTGAAACGCCGGGGATGACGGACAGCGATCTGTCGGACGACAATCAAGTCAAAGGCGTGGTAAAAGTTGATCTGCCGAACAACAAAAGCGAATATTATGAATATACCTATACCAAGCCGGCAGATTATGAGATTGTAACCGGGAAACCGCTGGATTTTAAATTTAACGAAGATCCCGGCACGACCATTCATCAACCCGGCGGAGCAGTGATAAACAATCCGGAAGGTGAAACTTACGAAGACATAAAAAGCAAAGTTTATGCCGACAACAAGGTAACGGGAAGCATCAGCGGCAGGACATCGAGCAAGAAGAATGAGCTTTATCTATACGGCGGGGCAATCTATAATGCCGGAGAGATGGGAAATATCAATGCCGATTTTATTAATAATTTTGCCAAAACGAGAGTAATATTATTTGATATGAATGATTGTTTAGCTGGATATTCTTTAGGAGGAGCAATTTATAATAAAGGAAGTATCAGCAATATTATGGGTAATTTTATAGAAAACTACATTTATGCTGAAGGTCATAATGTTGCCAGTTATGCCTATGGCGGGGCGATTTACAACGATGGTTCTATCGGTAAAATTACCGGTGATTTTATTGGGAATCAGGCTAGGAGGTGGAGTAACGCATATGGCGGGGCGATTTATAACTCTGGCACCATCGGCGATATCATCGGTGACTTTATCAGGAATTATGCTGAGGATGGCGGGGCGATTTATAACGAAAGCACCATCGGGGATATCACCGGTGATTTTATCGGTAATTATGTTTCTGGAAGCAATTATGCCTATGGCGGGGCGATTTTTAACAGTGGCACCATCGGTGATATTGTTGTTGATTTTATAGGTAATTATTCCTCTGTAAATCTTTATAAAGCCATTGCCTTTGGCGGGGCGATTTATAACGATGACACTGCTACTATCGGTAATATCACCGGTGATTTTATCAGCAACTATGCCCGAAGCGAAAGTGGTAACGCATATGGTGGGGCGATTTATAATATTGATAGTACCATCGGCGATATCACAGGTGATTTTGTCAGAAATTATGTTTCTGGAAGCAATTATGCCCGAGGCGGGGCGATTTATAACGATCAGGGCACCATCGGCGACATTACCGGCGATTTTATCGGAAATTATGCTCAAAGCGAAAGCGGTCAAGCCCAAGGCGGGGCGATTTATAACGAATATGGCACCATCGGCGATATTACAGGTGATTTTGTCGGAAATTATGCTGTAAGCGAAAGTGGCAATGTTATAGGCGGAGCGATTTATAACTATAGATCTCATGGTACTGCTACCATCGGCGATATCACAGGTGATTTTGTCGGAAATTATGCTGTAAGCGAAAGTGGCAATGTTATAGGCGGGGCAATTTATAACGATGACATCTTCGGCAACATCACCGGCAATTTTATCGGAAATTATACCATAAGAACAGAGGGCGATGCTATAGGTGGAGCAATTTATAATAATGACACTGCTACTATCGGTAATATCACCGGTGATTTTATCAGCAACTATGCCCGAAGCAAAAGTGGTAGCGCCAACGGTGGGGCGATTTATAACAAAGCTCAGATAACTGCTGCGCAACCAAGCCTACCGGATACTGATAATCTGATATTTCATCTAGATGTTAAATACGAAGACCAAAAGTTGGAAATATATCTGCCAAAGGGTAATCCGTCAGATGGCAATATGCAGATGGTCACCGGTACGATAACGGTTAATAGCGAAGAAGAGTTTTTAAGTTATAAACAGCTTTCTATATATAATCATTTGTTAGAGGTTGATCCGGCAAATTTTGGTGCGGAAGATTATGTTGATCTGATGATACAATTAGGAGCTGTGCAAGAAGAGCAAAGAGAAGAATTTTTAGCAGAGTTTGAAGCGCTATCTCCGGAAGAGCAGGAAAAGGCGTTGGCCGCAATCCGACTAATGGTCGAATCAATGCAAAATATGGTAAACAACGCGACGTTGGTCACGGAGATAACGGCAACGGTTGATACTGAAGGTGGGATGAATTTTTACAATTCTTCCTTCCGCAACAATTATGTCAAGTCCGAGAACGGCGAAGCAAAAGGCGGGGCGATTTACGGCAGCGGGGTAACCATAACCGCCGACAATTATACCTCAATCATTGACGGCAACAAAGCCAATGATGAGAGCAATGCTTTCTATGTGTTGAACAAAATCGGCACAACTTCCGTGGATGGAAACCTGCAAGATGATTTGCAAGATATGTTTCCCGGTGGGGATATAAACCTTGATCTGACAATAAATATGCCGGTGATCGGTGACCTGACCCTTAACACCCTCAACAACGGAGTGATTTTGCTGAACGACGGCATCGACGGCGAAAGCGGTTACGGTATCGCCTTTAACGGCGACAAAGGGATTGAGGAAGAAAACCTGAGAACGACGCAATACATCAAGCTCAATAACAGCATTGCCAATGCTGGCAGCATCAACATTGCCAATACGACTTTGTCTTTCGGCGAAGGGCCTTACGGCCGCGGTGAAATAACTGCCGACGGCGATCCGATAACAAAAATCAGCCTGCAGAACGCAGCCTTTGACCTTTACAACAAATATCAGGAAAAGGTAACCTTAAAAGGTTGGAGCGCGAACAACGGTTATCTGCATATTGACGTTGACGTGGACAACCTGACGGCGGACATGCTCAACATCAACGGCAATGTTGAGGGCACGACCAAACTGGTATTGTATCCGACCTCGGACAAAGATATCCGCGGCGAAAGCATCTTGTTTGCCCAGTCGACGAACGACACCACCGGCAATGCCGATTCCTTTAAGGTCTGGCGCGTTTACCGAAGCCCCTATATGTTTGAAACCAAATATACCGAGACCGGTGAGAACGCCCACAAATGGGAACTGGAGATGAAAGATACGACAAACGATTATGCCGGCGTGGAGCCGGGCGAACAGCCGGATCCGGAAGTTCCCGACGTAGAAGATCCGGAAGTTCCGGACATAGAAGATCCGGAAATTCCCGATATCGACCTTCCGACGGCACCGTCGAAGGTTTATGCGGAAGTTGTGGCCTACGGCGCGTTGCCGGCAGCAGCTTTGGAGCAGACCCGCAATATGGTCGACAATATCGGCGGACAGGTGGCCGCCACCCGCACGCAGGACGCCGCGGCCAATTACAATCTCTGGGTCAACCCGACTTACTACACCTCGAACATCGATTCGCCTTTTGCGATTGATGCCGACATCTGGGGAATTGAAGCCGGCGGCGACATCCAGCGGGATATCAACAACCGTTTGGGTATCTTTGTTTCCTATCGTCAGGGCGAATATGACATGAGCGGCAACGGCGACCGGTATTATTCCACTGTCGGCTCGGAAATCGACATCGACAGCTACATTGCCGGTTTGTATTACCGCTATGACCATAACAACTGGTACGCTTTCGCGACTTTGTACGGTGGCATTCAGGAAGCGGATATCAAGACCGACGACGGGATGAAGACGGATACCGACGGCGTGGAGTTCGGCGCCAGTGCAGAGGTTGGTTATGACTACGCCTTGACCGACAGCGTGACTTTGACGCCGGAATTGGGCGTGTTCTATACGCAGGTGAACTATGACGATGCAAGTGACAATGTTGGCAAGAGCGCAAGTTATGACGACGCGCGGCAGATTGAGCTCGAAGCGGGCGTAAAACTCGCTAAGACGTTTATGCTGGACGAAGGCTTTGCCAATGTCTATGTCAAGCCGAGTGTGGTGCAGACGATTGTCGATGGCGAAGATGTGAACATCACCGGTTTGGGCGATGTGGAAGCTCTGGACGACGCGACTTTGGGACGAATTGAAATCGGCGGGCGCTACGGCTTCACAACGAATCTTTCGGCTTATGGTTGGGCAAACTATACCTTTGGTTCGGACTACGACGCCACCACCTTCGGCCTCGGCCTCAACTACGCGTTCTGATAAAAAGAACAAAAAGCATAAAAGAAAGGGGCGATAAGCCCCTTTCTTTTATATTTGTTTGTTTTTGCCTTTAGAAATTGTAGTTAAGCGAAAAGGCAAAAATGTTGACGCGGTTGGAATAATCGGCTTTCATGGCGCCGCGGTTGGCGTCGCCCAGGTGGTCGCCGCGCAGGTTGACCTTGCTCTTGTCGGCGTGGATGTAGGTATAGCCGAGATTAAAGGTCAGCTGTTCGTTATATTGATATTCCAAACCGACGGAATACCAGATACGGTTGGCATCGGGAATCCGCGGGGTGCGATATTCGTCGCCGACGGCGCTTTTGTCAAGCGCCAGACCGAGGCGCAGTTTCCACTGGTCATCAATCTGATAGTTTGCGCCCAGGGCGTAAAAGTCCGTATCTTTCCAGTTTTCTTCGGTAAAGCTGAGGTTGGGCGTGTTTTCGCCGACAATATTCAGATTCTTGAAGCTCGACCAGTAAACCCGGCTGTATTCGGCCATGACCGCCCAACGGTCGTTGATTTCGTGATAAATGCCGGCGGTAAAGCTGGCCGGGGTTGTCAGGCGGGCGGAAATGTCCTGATTCAGCCCGTTTGGTCCGAGCGCGCCGAGCTGCGAAAGCATGCCGCCCGGTCCCATGGCGCCGTCAAAGGAAACGTCGCCTTTCAGCTTGTGGCGTATCTGGCTGCGATAACCGAGGCCGACGCGCGTTTGCGGCGTAAATTCGTAGAGAGCGCCCAACTGATAACCGATGTCAAAGGTGTCGCCTTTCAGGCTGGCGTTGTCTTCCACCGCGCCAAGCGGGGTTGCCTGACGAACGCCGTTGCGCAAAATGGCTTTGATGTACTGGAGCTGCATGCCTGCGCCGAGCGAAAGCTTGTCGGTTGCCTTGTAGGCGGCCATCGGCGTAACGGTTACGGCGGTCACTTTGGAAACGGTGCCGTGCAGGCGGCCTGCCCAGTCGCTGTCGTATTTGGTAATCATGCCGTAGGGCACGTTCAGCGAAATGCCCGCCGTGAACCTGTCGTTCAGCTGGTGGGACAGATAAAAATGCGGCGACATGGCGGCGTGGACGATGTTGTCAACATAGCCGCTTCTGTCGCCGAATTCGTTGGTGGCGTTTTTGGCGGTGGAACGCGGCGAAATCCAGGTGCCGCCAAAATAGACATGCGTTCCCGCGTGTTTGGCAAGAGCCGCCGGATTGTAAAACGAATAGGAAATGTCTTCCGCGCCCGCGGTGGCGCCGGCAAAGGCGTTGCCCTGAGCGCTGGCGGACTGTTCTTTCAGGTAAAAGCCCGACGCGTTGGCGTCCGGGCAGGCTAAAACCGCGGCAAGGGCGGTAAGGGTGAGTAGTCTTTTCATTTCAGTCTTCTTATAGATAAGCAGTTAAAAAAGCGAATAACATCCCTGCCGGGGCCAAACTGTCGGCAGGCTTCGGCGCCGATTTTCCCCGCGCCTGCCGCCGACGGCTCCTGTTTGGCAAAACAACCCGCAAAATGTTACGGAAAAAACTCTAAACAGGTTATTGTTAAAAATCAAGAAGTTAATTTTATCCCCTGAATATCTTTGTAAAAAAATACGTTTTTCAATATGTTATACAAAAAAATCGAGCTGTTCGCCGGCAAAGTTATTTTATTCTTTACAAACTTTGTCCGCGCGGGGTAAATTATTCCCATATATCTATAGAACTGCGGAGACTTTTGTTTTGCGAAATTTTGTAAGGTTTTGGCTGAAAGCTGTTTTTACCCTTTTTAAGGTCAGATGTTCGGTTGAGTTTGACGAAAAGAACATGCCGCAAAAAGGAGTTTATGTTGCCAACCATGTGTCTTATCTCGATCCGGTGCTGTTGTTTGCTTTTTTGCCGGGAAACCCCGTTTTTGCCCTAAACGGACATCTTTACCGCAACCGGCTTATCCGTTTTTTGATGCAGACGGCCGATGTGGTGCCGTTCAACCCGATTGAGCCGGGCGACATCAAAGAGCTTATCGCCAAGGTGGACAGCGGGCGCCTGTGCGTTATTTTTGCCGAAGGGCGGGTGACCGAAAGCGGCGGATTGATGAAAATATACGAAGCGCCGGGGCTGGTGGCCGACAAGTCCGGCGCGCCGATTATTCCGGTGTGGATAGAGGGGCCTCAGTACGGCTATTTTTCCAAAACCAGAGGCAAACTGCCGCATCGGCCGCTGCCCAAAGTTAAGGTGATTGTCGGCCGGCCGCGTCCTTTCAAATTGAAAGACGAACTGCGCCGCCAACGTGACCACATCAGCAACGAAGTGTATATGATTTTGCGCGAGATGAGTTTTGACGTCCGCTATAATCCGGATATTTCTCTTTTTGCCCAGTTGATGAAAACCGCCAAGGTGCACGCCAAAAAAGGACTGTTCCGGCGGCCGAAATTCGTTGAGGACATTCAGCGCAAACCGCAATCTTACCGCGACATTATCGTCAAGTCGTTTGTTATCGGCAAATATATGAAGCGGCGAACGGTGCCCGATGAACATGTCGGTCTGTTTTTGCCCAATTCGGTGGCCGCCCTGTGCAGTTTTTTCGGCCTGACGGCCTATGGGCGGGTGCCGGTCATGCTCAATTTTTCCGTCGGCGCCAAAAACATGGTTTCCATGTGCAAAACGGCGCAGGTCAAATTTGTGATTACCTCGCTGACGTTTGTTAAAACCGCCAAGATGGAAGAGGCGGTGAAGATGATGGAAGAAGCCGGCGTGCAGGTCATCTGTCTGGAAAAAGCAGCCAAAGAAATCGGCTTGTGGGAAAAAATCAACGCCTTCCTGCGCTACAAAATCAAACGCGTGCCGATAAAGAAAGGCGGCAGCCGCAAGGCGGCAATTTTGTTTACATCCGGGTCGGAAGGCGCGCCGAAAGCCGTGGTGCTGAGTCATGCCAATATTATTTCCAACATCAAGCAGATGTCGGCCATCGAAACAATAAACGTGACCGATACGGTGTTTAACGCTTTGCCCATGTTCCACAGCTTCGGGCTGGTGGTGGGAACGCTGTTTCCGCTGCTTGAGGGCGCCAAATTGTTTCTTTATCCTTCGCCGTTGCATTATCGTGTGGTGGCGGAGATTGTGTATGAAATCGGAGCGTCGATCATGTTCGGTACCGACACGTTTTTCCGCGGCTACGGACGTATTGCCCATCCGTTTGACTTCCACAATATCCGCTTTATGTTTGCCGGCGCGGAAGCCGTCAAACCCGATACCCGCAACATGTGGATGGAACGCTTGGGCATTCGCGTGCTCGAGGCCTACGGCACGACGGAATGTTCGCCGGTGGTCAGCGCCAATAACCGTATTTTCAATCGCTTCGGTTCCATCGGCAAACTGCTGCCGGCCATCGAATATAAGATTGAACCGGTGCCGGGGATAGAAAAAGGAGGCGAACTGGTGGTGCGCGGACCAAACGTTATGCTGGGCTACATCATGCCCGAAAATCCGGGCGTGCTGGTACCGCTTGAAGACGGCTGGTACCATACCGGCGACGTGGTGGAAATCGACGAAATCGGCTTTGTTTATATCCGCGATCGGATTAAGCGTTTTGCCAAAATCGGCGGCGAGATGGTTTCGCTCAACGCGGTTTTGGAGATGGTGTGCAACGCCTGCGCGGCGGACGGCGATTTTCAATACGGCGTAGTGGCCACGCCGCACGAAAGCAAAGGCGAACAGATTGTGCTGGCCACAAATAACCGCAGCGTTACTCAGGAACGCCTGCATGCTTATATCAAAGCCAACGCCATGTCCGAACTTTGTTTGCCGCGGGTTATCCTCTATATGGACAAGCTGCCGGTTTTTGCCACCGGCAAGGCCGACAACGTAACCTTAAAAAAGGTCGTTTTGGAAGAGTTGGCAAAATAAATTATGATCGCCGAACGGGATGTTTCTTTTTTCGGTGATTTTTATCGGCTCGCTCTTGCTTTTTGAAACAAAGGTCTTTATCGTAGGTATTGAAAACAGCAATTATCGAGAAAACAATAAAAGGAGAAACGATATGCAAAAATCCATATTATGCGCATTTTGTGCCGCAAGCATGCTGGCCGGTTGCGCAATTGATCCGTATACGGGCGAAAGCAAAGTTTCCAAAACTGCCTGGGGAACGGGAATCGGAACGGCTCTGGGAGCGGGTGTAGGGGCTCTTATCGGCGGTGAAAAAGGAGCTTTGATCGGCGCCGGCGTGGGAGCCGTAGGCGGCGCGGCCACCGGCGGGTATATGGATTTGCAGGCGCGCAAGTTGCGGCAGGAATTGGTCGGCACCGGCGTGCAGGTTGCCGAGCTCGAAAACGGGCAAATACAACTGTTGATGCCGAGCAATATTACTTTTGATTTTGATTCCGCCGTGTTTAAAACCGGTTTTAACGCCACCCTCGATTCTGTTTCCAAAGTTTTGCAGGAATATGACCAAACTAGGGTGGTTATTGCCGGCTATACCGACAATATAGGCGCGGCGGCCTATAACAATCAATTGTCGTTGAAGCGGGCGCAGGCCGTTTCCGACTATCTGATTTTGCGGGGCATATCGCCGGCGCGCATCAGCGTTTACGGTTACGGCTCACAATATCCGATTGCTTCCAATAATACGGAAGCGGGGCGGGCGCAAAACCGTCGGGTGACCATTACGCTGCAGCAGATGTAGTTTGGTTGCAACCACAAAGAAAACGTCCGTTTGCGCAAACGGACGTTTTCTTTGTGACGTAACAATCGGTTAACGATGTTTTTCGGGATCGGAATCGGTTGTGTTGACCAGTTCCTCAAGAGCTTCGATATCTTCGTCGCTGATTTCTTCGGCCTCTACGTGATAAGCTTCGTTAAACCAGTTTCCGAGATCTATGTCGGCGCAGCGTTTGGAGCAAAACGGCCGATATTTTCCGATCGGAACCACTTTGCCGCAAATAGGGCAGCGGCAGGTTTTAAGCGCTTCTCCCATGGTTTAGGCCTCTTTTTCCACTCGGCCGCAGCCTTTGCAGGTCGGACATTCGTCGGTCATCAGTTCCTGCAGAGAGGGGCGGCGGCGAACGCGGATGACTTCCGCCAGTCCGGCGCGGCTTAAACCGGCAACATGACTTTTAATGCTGTCTTTGGACAGTTCTTCTTCCAAAATATCGAGCAGCGGTTTGATATAGCGATATTCCGAATGCCCGGCAAAGTCGATGACGATTTTTCCGGCCAGATTACGCAGGCGGATTTGGCGGGCAATCTCATAGGCAGCCTCTTCGTTGATACGGTTTAGCGAACCGCCGCCGATGTCTTTGCCGCTGTCGACGTCAATGGCTACGCAGGCGCGCGTTTCTTCAATGGTAATGCGTCCGCCGCCTTTGAGCGTGATTTCTTTTTCCAGAGCGCCGGCGATAACCTCGTCGATGCCGTATTTTTCAAACGGGGCGGCACAGATTTCCACTTCGAAAGCATCGGCATATTGTTGCTTGACTTCCGCCTCTATGTTTCGGTTGTTGGTAACCAGCTTGGCGAGGCTGTCGGCATGGCGCGTCAGATGTTCGAATATCGGATCCGGGCTGGCATAGAGCAGGCAGGGTGCCTGCGCGCTGCGAGCCTTAATCCGGATTTGCTCGTAAGTGTCGTGAAGTTTTTCCATTTCGCGGGCAACTTCGGCAAAGTCCGTTTCTACGGAAGCGGTGCGCAAAATCCACCCTTCCTGACCGGTCGTCAGGTTTTTTACCTTTTCCATATATTCAACCATTTTCTGATGATCGTTTATTTTGGCCGAGGCTTCCACGCGCAGCCGGTAGGGGCAATATACCAGATAGGTGCCGACCAACTGGACGGCACGCACCAGGCGAGGCTGTTTTTCGGCGCGTTTTTCCTGAGATACCTGTACGACAATGCTTTGTCCTTCGGATAATTTCAGTTCGGCCAATCCGTATTCTTCGGCATTGAGAAAGCCTTCCAGTCCGTCGCCCAAATCGATGAAAAAGCCTTCTTTGCCGCCGGCCAATTCTATCTTGCGGATGATTTTGCCGAGATAAATGTTCCCGCTGATGGCCTGTCCGGCGGTAATGATTTCCAATTCGGCCGGGGTTCCGTTTTCAAGCACGGCAATACCCGAAGCCGAAGAATTTTTGTCGTATATAATTATGTCTGCACTCATCTTATTCCCGCTCCGTTTAATAAATTTTGCGTTTCAAACAAAGGCAAGCCGACAATGCCGGAATATGATCCGATCATTTTACGGACGCAGCCGGCAAAGCGGCCTTCGATTTTATAGCCGCTGCAACCGTGCCATTCGCCGCTTGCCACATAATCTTCGATTTCTTTTGCCGACAGTTTTTTGGTGACCACCCGCGAATTTGAAAGTTTTAATGACCGCCTGCCGTTTTTGTCGATTAGGCAAACGGCGCTTAAAACTCGATTGGAACGTCCGGACAAAAGATGCATAACCTGTTTTTGTTCCTCATCGTTTTGCGCTTTGCGGAGAATCCGCCGGCCGACCGTTACCACCGTGTCGCAAGCCAAGATGTTTTCCCCGGGGCGCCGCGCGGCGACATGCGCCGCTTTTTCTTCGGCCATCCGTTTGACGTAAGCGGACGGCGTTTCCTCGGCGCGGCAGCTTTCGTCAATATCGGCCGGACATATCTCTTTGGGCGGCAAGCCTATTTGCTCGAGCAGCATCAACCGTTGCGGCGAGGAGGATGCCAGTATGAAATCCTTTTTATCCATCACACCCGTTTAGTCTTCGTTGTAGGTTTTTTCCATTCTTTCGTGGCGTTCCTGAGCTTCGATCGAAAGCGTGGCGACGGGGCGCGCTTCCAGTCGTTCAAGGCCGATGGGCTCGCCGGTTTCTTCGCAATAGCCGTAAGTGCCGTCTTCGATGCGTTTTAAGGCGTCGTTGATTTTGCTGATAAGTTTGCGGGCGCGGTCTTTGGTGCGCAGGTCGAGAGCCTTGTCCGTTTCAAGCGAGGCGCGGTCGAGGTCGTCGGGTTGGTTTAAGCCGCCCTGGCGCAAATCTTCCAAAGTGTCCTGCGACTGGGCGAGCAGCGCTTTTTTCCATTCCAGAAGTTTTTGGCGAAAATATTCGATCTGCATTTCGTTCATATATTCTTCGTCGGGCGAGGGCCGGTAGTCTGGCGGAAGAATTACTGATGTTTCAACCATGTTGTTTCTCCAAATTCAGTTGTCATTTTTTAGTCGGGTTCATATAGCCCAATATATATAAATTTCAACACGTCTCTGCAAGCAAAAAAATCATGTTACACCCCGTTTGTCTTACCCGGAATTATTGAAACCGCCAGGTGATAACGTTGTCTCGGCTGTCTTTGCAATTGTTCATGGCGCCGGTGTATTCCATCGGCAGTTTGGTGGCCATGTCTTTGCTTTGCCAGGTAAAATATTGATTGTTTACCTTAATGTGCAGCAGGTGCGAGTTGTAGCCCGTCATCCAGTCGACCATGGCCAACTCAATGCAGGCATTGTAGGGGAGGTCTTCGAACGTAACGTCGTACACGCTTCCTTCGATGGCCGTGCTGATAAGAACCTGCCCTTTATAGGCATGATAAATTTCCTCGCCTTGCACCATATCGCCGGGAACGATTTTTTCTTTCGTTAACAGTCCGTCGTCAATTTCGCTGAAATTTTCCGCGGCCGAAAAACGGTAGTCGATGTTTTTTTGAATGTCCTTGATCTGCTGGGTAACCCGGCTCATCCGGTATTTGTCGAGCATGTTGTTGATAAGGTTGATGATGGAAATGCCGAGCGCGCAGACTACACCGATAAACATCAGTGACTCAATCAAAGTATAACCGTTTTCGTTTTCTGTTTTTTTCATGCGCAAAATTCCTTATAAAGCGGATATTTTCTTTTTTTTGCTTTGACTTTCTCAAATCCTAGCTTAGATTATATTAAAAAGTGTTAAAGAAAGGAATAAAAATGAGAAAGATAACCACAATTGTCTTGGCCGCGGTTTTGCTCGGCGGGCGCGCGGGCGCGGTTTGCGCCGTCGAAAACGACTATCGTCCCTATCTCGGGGCGGGCTATGCCTATGACGAAGTGCGCGCAAAAGGGCATCATTCCTACCACAATGCCGGCATTGTCAACATCGGTTCGGTTTATAACAAATATTTCGGCACCGAGCTGTTCTATCAATATGCCGACAAACATAAGTTCGGCGGTGGCGAAGATTTGAAAAATTCGTCTTTTCAGGCATACGGGCTGGATATGGCCGCTTATCTGCCGCTTGGCTGCGACGGTCGGCTGGCACCGACGGCAACGCTCGGGATAGGCGAATATGTTTTCAAAAACGAACACCGCTTTGCCAAAGATCGGCGGGAGCGCGGTTGGGGCTATCGTTTCGGCGCCGGTCTGACATACCATCTGGACGAAAATTGGGCGTTGCGCGGGTTGTATCGGTATATTAAACTGGACAAGGTTAACGGAACGGATCATATCAACGAATATTCGTTCGGGCTTCGTTATACTTTCGACTGAAAAAGAATTTGCGGCAAAACGTCTGATCGCTTTGCCGCAAACGGATCGTAAGTCGTAAAAGTCCGTAAAGGATAAGGGTGAAAGCTTTTGCAGAATTTTTCGGTCGTTGGATAAGCGGCCGATTTTTTCTTAGTCTTCGGCGTCGACTTCCGCGGCAACGGTTTCTTCAACCGTCAAAACGTCATCGTCGTCCGCCGGCGCGGTATTCGTCGACGAGGCGGAAGAGGCGGCGGCCGTCGGGGTTGCCGCGGGAGAAACGTCCGCTTCGTAAGTTTCTTCTACCATTGCCGTCTCCGGGGAAGCGTCCGCCGGCGTTTGGGCGAAGGCATTGCCGCCGAGTGCCGTAAACGCGGCAAATAAAATTGCCAGAAATATTTTTGTCATTGTTTTTTCCTTATGCTTTGTTGTTGTATGTTACATACAAAAATATGTTTTTTCAGGCGTTTCTTTTCAATAGATATTGAGTTTTACGCCGGCCGCCGCCGGTTATAACAACCGGATGACGGCAGGCATCAGATCCAGACGGTAATCGCGAGCCGTTTCTTTGCTTTTGGGATAGTTGTCGGCGGCATCCAGAGCATAAATATTGGCCTGTTGCAGCCGGAATTCTCCGCCGAGAATGATGGCTTTGGCATTGTCCCGCAAATAGCGGGCAAACTGAACGGCGTCGCGGATGTTGTTTTTGATGAGGCCGTTGCGTTTGGCAAAGAGCGAGGTATAGATAAATATGCTCCATATCATACCCAAAATAAACAGAATGGAGACGGTATGGATGTATAAGCTCATCACCATGGCCGACAAAACGATCATCACCGCGGCAAAAAATTTGATGACGTATTGCAGTCGCCGCCGTTCAAAATGTTTGCGCAAGAGCCAGATATAAAAAGCGGCGGTGACGGTGGCCGAAAGCAACATGCCGAAGGTGCCCGCCGGATTAACCGACAGCAGGGCGACGGCGCCTTCCGAAAGCAGCAGCATGGCGCAGCTGAACAAAATATAGCCGGCGTTTAGTTTGAGCGACAGCAGTTTCAGCCTTTTGAACGTGTCTTTTTCTATCAATTTGGCGGCGCGTTTCAGTTTTAAGGCGTTGCCGCGGCTGAAAGTTACGGAAAATTCCTTTGCGCCGATAAGCTGCCGGTAGGCTTTTTTCTCGTATTTGTTCAGGCGGCTCAGGTTGTCCGTTTTTTTTATGATGACAAACGACTCGTGGTCGCTTTTCAGGTCGATGATGCCCCGGCGGAACAAATCGAGCAGAAAGGAGGCAAAAGACACTTTGTCAAACTTGCCTTGCGCAAGCAGGCGCAGCAGGGGCGGGGTTTTTTGCATGTCGGCCTGCACACCGCTCGCGTTTTGGCTGATATAGCGCCAGGAAACGATATAAGCAATGATGATGGCAAGGAAACCGGCCAGCGAAAAAATGATGTCGCCGTAGTCTTCGATAAACCATTCGAATTTTTTGTTAAAGTCGGGTTCCATGAAACCGGCTTTGGGAATGGATACCAGGATATGCAGACCCTCGCCGGCAAAAAGCGGGCGGGTGGCGGTAAAACCGAGCGCATTGGTATGGCGGTGCTGCGTGATTGTCGTATAACGGTCGGTCAGCAGATTCGGCAGGTAGCCGATAAGCATGTTTTGACCGAGCGGCCGTATGTCAACCGGCAGGCGGATGGTGGCAATGGCCTGCGATATGGCCAGATTCCAAAAACTGCCGGTAACGTCCCAGTAGAATTCGTTGCGGTCATCATAGTACCAGAGTTTGCGGTCGAGCATATAGTCAAATTCGTAGGTATAAATGCCCGGCGGCAGTTCAAACTGTTTTTCCGGAGTAATCAGGTAGCGGTCGCCGGCGTCTTGCAGACGATAGGGAACGCTTTGACCGTTGACGCGTACGCCGTTCAGGTAGGGAATGGTATTGTTGCGCACCCCTTCGCGGGAAACCGAATATTTGGGCAATGCTTTGTTCAGACCATATTTCAGCTTCTGCCCGTTGGCCACCAGGCTGACTGTTTCGATAATATGCACCATGCCGTTGGGCATAATGTCTATTTTGGCGGAAAGATAGGGAATATGCTCTTTGGCCGGAGCCAAAACGGTTTGTCCGCCGGGTAAGGTAACGTTTACGACGTCAAGGCTTTTTTGCGTTTTTGGGTTTTGGGCGGCGTTTTGCAGATTTTGTTGTTCCTGTTTGATTTCCTGAGCAACCAGAGCCGGGGTGTTAATCCGTTCCGCAGAAGGTTTTTTTTCCAGCAGTTTTAAGCGCTCCATGGCGCTTTCGTAAATTTTTTCAAAAGTTGATTTTTCCTGCCGCTGGCTGGCAATATAAGAAATGTCGTCAATGACGTTCATGGAAGAAGATTTTTGCAGGACATCCATGGATGTTTTTTCCACTGTTTTTGAACGTTCGCGGATAAAATCGACAAAGTCTTCAAAATTTGCCGGCACGCCCGCCGGTTCGGCCATCGGACGCAGGTTCATGCTTTTGTCGATATTGTGCTGCTGCAGGGCGATTTCGTCGCGCATGGCGGTAACGGCGGCATGCCCGGGCAGGGCAGCGGCAAAAAGGGAAATGAAACAAACCGAAAGAAAAAGTTTTTTCATAAAAAAATACCTTTGTTAACAAAATAAATATATTTGCTAATATAATATCCAGTTATTAAAAAATGATTAGAAAGGAAAAATAATGACAAATTCAAAAATCGCCGCCGTTGTGCTTGGCGCAGGCAAGGGAACGCGCATGAAATCGGAGCTGCCCAAAGTGCTGATGCCCGTTTGCGGCAAACCGATGATAAGTCATATTCTTAAAACGCTTGACAGCATGAAAACCGATAAAATCGTGGTGGTTACGGCGCCCGACGGCGAGGCCGTGCGCGAAGCGGTGGCGCCACACGAAAGCGTCGTTCAGGAGGAGCAGCTCGGCACCGGCAACGCCGTGATGGCGGCGGAAAGCGCGCTGCGCGGTTTTGACGGCGACGTGCTGACGGTTTTCGGCGACCATCCGATTATTACCAGAGAAACATTTTTGCGCGCCGTGGCCAAGAGAAGAGAAGGCTATGCGGTGGTGGTTATCGGCTTTTGTCCCGAAGATGCCGCGCGCTACGGCAGGTTGGTGGTAAAAGACGGCGAACTGCAGAAAATCGTCGAGTTTAAGGACGCCACCGACGCGGAAAAGGCCATTACCCTGTGCAATTCCGGCGTGATGTGTTTTGACGGTCGGATAATGTTTGATATTTTGAGCGAGATAGGCAATGAAAACGCGGCGCACGAGTATTATCTTACCGATGCGGTGGCCATTGCCCGCGCCCGCGGTCTGAAATGCGGGGTGATTGAATGCTCGGCGGAAGAAGTGGCCGGCGCCAACACCCGCGAAGAACTGGCGCTGCTGGAAAGCTATCTGCAAAAAAGAGAAGGAAAATAGTTTTATGAATTTTATCAGGTGCCATTGGTTCGGCTTATCGGTTTCGCTGGTCGTCTTTTTCTTTTTGTGCGTGTTTGCGCTGGTTTTGGCGGCGCCGCATCAGGACGAGCAGAAACGGGGCTTTGTTCCCTGTACCGAAAAAATGGCCGAGGAGCTCCATAACTGCAACGGCCGCAAGATGTGCGTTCTTGAGCGCATTGTCGACAACACTTTTTGCAACATCGGCGTTATCGGCGAGGGGATAAAATTGTGGGCGACGGGCAAACAGTCCGCCCCGTGGTCGAATTATCTGTTCGCGCCGGACATCAAACGCCCTTCGGCAACAGATGGCGTTGAAGCCGAGGAAAGTCTGGCCGAATATTACGAAAGTTCGCCCGATATCGGCGCCGAGATGGACGAGCTTTATGAACTGAACCAACAACTGGAGAAGACGCAAGATGAAAAATGAAAATTTGCCTGCCTGGGATTTGAGCGATTTGTACAGGGGAATTGACGATCCGCAAATTGCCGCCGATCTTGAAAGCTATAAAAATTTTTGCGCGGCTTTTGCCGACCGCTATAGAGGCAATTTGTCCGCCCTTGACGGCGGGGCTTTTGCCGCGGCGTTGAAAAGTTATGAACAAAATTCGCTTATCGGCAGCAAAATCGGCGGTTTTGCCTATCTGAACATGGTTACGCAAATGAAAAACCAAACGGCGGCCGCCTTTTATCAAAATATCAGCGAAAAGCTGACCGATTACAGCAAGCCGCTGATTTTTCTCAGTTTGGAAATAAACGCTCTGCCCGAAGAAAAAATCGGCGAATGGCTGCAAAATCCCGACGCGGCTTTTTATCGCCCGTGGCTGGAGAGGGTGCGCCGCTACAAACCTTATGAGCTTTCCGAGCCGGTGGAAGAGGTGTTGCTCGAAAAATCGATGACTTCTTCTTCCGCTTGGGTGCGCCTGTATGAAGAAACTTCTTCGCGCCTGCAGTTTGAGGTGGACGGAAAAACCTATAATGATGCGGAAATCTCCAAACTGTTGTTGAACAAAGATCCCGTTCTGCGCCGCAAAGCCGGAGCGGAAATGAACCGGGTGGCGGAACAGAACGCCGATTTGTTTGCGTTTATCTACAACATGGTGATAAAAGACAAAGCCATCGAGGATGAAAAACGCGGTTTTCGGCAACCGATGTCGTCGCGCAACCTGGCGGAAAACGTCAGTGACAAAATGGTCGATACGCTGGCCGAAACCGTGCGCGCAAACTATGGCAACATTGCCCATCGTTTTTATAAGCTCAAAGCCAAATGGCTGGGGGTGGAAAAAATTTCCTATTGGGATCGCAACGCGCCCCTGCCTTTTGCCGATGATGCCGAATACGGCTGGAGCGAGGCGGTGACGACGGTGCTTGACGCCTATAAGGAATTTTCGCCCGAGCTTTATGAAATCGCCAGAGATTTCTTCGATAATGCCTGGATAGACGTGCCGCCGCGCGACGGCAAACGCAGCGGCGCTTTCTGCGCGCCGGTCAGCGCCGATTTTCATCCTTATCTGCTGCTTAACTTTACCGGCAAGAGAAACGACGTGCTGACTTTGGCGCATGAACTGGGGCATGGCTGTCATCATCAGACACGCGCCCAAAACGGCGAACTCAACGAATATTCGCGCATGACGACCGAAGAAGTGGCTTCCGTGTTCGGCGAGATGATCGTCTTTCAGTCGATGGTGGCAAAGCTGCCCGACGGACCGGAAAAGCTGGCGTTGATTGCATCAAAAGTGAGCGATATGATAAATACCGCCATCCGCCAGATAGCTTTCCACTTTTTTGAAACCCGCGCGCATGCCGAGCGGCGGGAAGGGGAACTGAGCAAAGAAAGACTGTGCGACATCTGGCAGGAGGAAATGCGGGCAAGTTTGGGCGAGGCGGTTGAAGTCGGCGACGACTGCCGGTTTATCTGGTCGCAGGTGGGACATTTCTTCTTTTTGCCTTTTTACGTTTATGCCTATTCGTTTGCTGACTGTCTGGTCAATTCGCTGTATCAGGTAAGCAGAGAAGGAAAAGTTGCTGATTTTCCGGCTAAATATCTGCAGATGCTTTCGCAGACGGCCATCGGCGATTACGGCGAGCTGCTCCGTCCGTTCGGTCTTGACCCGCAGGCGCCGGATTTCTGGAACAGGGGGCTCAGCCTTATTTCCGGTTATATTGACGAATTGGAACGGCTGGACAGAAAGCTGTTTGGTTGAAAAATCGGCCGAACGAAAGCGGGCATTCACAGAAAAACAAAAAATCTCCGGTTAAAAAACCGGAGATTTTTTGTTGGTTGGCAGTCGTTTTAACGACGACGTAAAAATGCCGGAATGTCAAGATCTTCGTCGTCATCATCGGTGTTGTCGGAAAAAGTCGGCGTAACCGGTTCCTGATGATGCTGTTCTTCCATTTTTTTGCGGCGGTTGCGTTTGGCTATCGAAAATCCGGTCACGCGCTCAATCAGGGTCGGCGCATATTCTTCTTCGTCATCGTCGCCGATGATGAGTTTTTCTTCGGGTTCTTCCTTCGGAGAGGTGAACAATTGCGGATTATGGCTGAAGAGTTCGGGTTCTTCTTCTACCGGCCGCGGCGTCGTTTTGGCGTTGAAACGTTTGTCCTGACCGGCAATCAGACTGTCCAGCTGGCTGTCGGCGTCGGCAAATTCGTTTTTGTTCAAAATGGCGTTGAACAGGGACGAGGCCTGCGGCATGTCAACGGCGGCGGGGGAATCGTTCTGAAAAATTTCCGTATCGGTCGGGCGGGGGGCTTCAACCGGCATCTCCGGCGTGTCGGTTGTGTCGACGGAGATTTGATTTTCCGTTTCCGGCGGGAGGGCTTCTTCCTCTTCGGGCATTTCAACGGGAGGCAGCGTGGCGGCAAATTTTGCCAGTTTGGAATCCATTTCTTCGCTGGGCGTTGCCGGCAAAATGCTTTCTTCGTCGTAGCTTTCCTCGATATAATTTACGGGTGTCGCTTTGGCTTTTTGTTTTGGCATTTCCGCCGCGGCGCTTTCGATGCCGGTGGCAACGATCGAAACGCGAATTTTTCCGGCCAGATTTTCGTCAAAACTGGAACCGAAAATGATATTTGCCTCTTCGTCAACTTCTTCTTTGATACGATTGGCGGCTTCGTCAATTTCAAACAAAGTGATGTCCATGCCGCCGGTGATGTTGATGAGTACGCCTTTGGCGCCTTTCATGTTGCTGTCGTCCAAAAGCGGGTTGGAAAGCGCCTGTTCGGCAGCCTTGATGGCACGATCTTCGCCTTCCGCTTCGCCGGTGCCCATGATGGCCTTGCCTTTATCCTGCATAATGCTTTTGATGTCGGCAAAGTCGAGATTGATGAGGCCGGGCATAATCATCAGATCGGTAATGGAGCGCACGCCGTCGTAAAGGACATTGTCGGCCATCACGAAAGCATCGGCAAGCGTGGTGTTTTTGTCGGCAATGCGAAACAGGTTCTGGTTGGGAATGATGATAATGCTGTCTACCGCTTCGGTAAAATCTTTCAAGGCTTCTTCGGCAATCTGGTAGCGGCGTTTGCCTTCAAACTGGAACGGTTTGGTTACCACGCCGATGGTTAAAATGCCTTTTTGTTTGGCAATGCGAGCCACAACCGGCGCCGCGCCGGAACCGGTACCGCCGCCCATGCCGGCGGTGATGAAAACCATATTGGCGCCTTCCAGTTCTTTTTCTATTTCTTCGGCGGCTTCTTCCGCCGCTTTGCGTCCCACTTCGGGACAGGCGCCGGCGCCGAGTCCGTGGGTGGTTTCCACTCCGAGCTGGATTTTGCGGCCGGATTTGGAGTTGGCCAAAGCCTGGGCATCGGTATTGGCGACGATAAAGTCCACGCCTTCCAGATTTTTGACAATCATATTATTCACGGCATTGCCGCCGCCGCCGCCGACTCCGATTACCGAAATGCGCGGTTTTAAGGTAATCATGTTGGTTTCCGGTACTGCTAAGTTTATAGACATTGCGTGCTCCCAAAAGTATTGTGCTGTTTTGTATAAAATATTTGAAAAGTAATTAAGTTTTGGTTACCAAAGACGTTAAATTTGTTAAAAATTTTGTTTGAGCCATCCGATAATGCGACCGGCAATGCCGCCGCCGGCGGGTTTGCTGATAATTTTAGCGGGTTTTTTTTCGGTGTAGTTAAGCACGAACAGAAGCAGGCCGATGACGGTGGAAAATTCCGGTGACTGCAGCCGCGGGCAGGAAGACATGTCCAAGATATTGGCTATGCTGTGCGGACGGCCGAGGCGAACCTGTTTGTCGAGTATCATGGCGGCCACGTCGCGAATGCCGATTAAATGCGCGCCGCCGCCGGTTAACACAACGCGGTGGTTTTTTACGTCTTTTAAGCCCTGTTCTTCCAGTTTTTGGTTGACCTTTTCAAAAATTTCTTCCACCCGCGAGGCAATAATTGCAATCAGTTTGGATTTGGGAACCTGGCGGATGAGGCTGTCGTCTTCTTCGCCGACGGGATAAACGTTGATGGTTTCTTCTTCGTCCTGCGAGGTTATAAAGGCGCAACCGTGCAATGTTTTTAAGCGTTCGGCATGACTGGTCGAGGTGGTCAGTCCCCAGGCAATGTCGCGCGTGATGTTGTCGCTGCCGACGCGGATGGCGCTGAAATAGACCGGATGGCCGTGGCGGAAAGTGGTGATGCCGGTAATGCCGCCGCCGATGTCGACCACGGTGGCGCCCAGTTCTTTTTCGTCGTCAACCAGACAGGCAAGCCCCGAGGCATAGGCCGACAATGCTTTTTCGGCAATTTCCAAATGCGCGTTGTCAAGGACGGTTTTTAAGTTTCGATAGTTGATTTCCGGCACCATTCCGAGCAACATGTCAACCGACAGATTTTCGCCGAAAAGATTGCGCGGATCGTTTGTTTCTTCGCCGAAATCGAGACGGTAGCCGGTCGGCAGACAATGGATGAGCTCATTGTTTTCGACGTTTATTTTATTAATGCCTTTTTCAATGACTTTTTTGATGTCGTTTTCGGAAACGGGTTTGGATTTGTTGAGGTTGATGACCGAACGGCGGATGCTGCTCCCGATTTTGCTGCCGGAAACATTGACAATAATCCGGTTGATGCGTTCGCTTGCCTTTTGTTCGGCAGTCTCGACGGCGTCACAAACCGAAAAAGTGGCCTGTTTGATATCGGTAATCAGACCGTTTTTTATGCCTTTGGCCGCATTGTAGCCGTAGCCCGCAATGCTTATTTTTTGGTCGCGGCTGATGCGGGCAATGACGCAACACACCTTGGACGAGCCTATGTCCAAGGCGGCTATTGTCGTCAATCGGTTAAAAGAATTTGTCACTGTTATATGCCTTTCGCCGTCTGCTGATGTTGGGCTTAAACCGGCTAAAGCTCTAAATGTTCGGTATCATCGGCGGCTTTGCGCGGTTTAATCAAAACCTTATTGGGAAATCTTAAATCAATGATGGTTAATTTACGTTTAAGAATGCCCTGCGTTTTGTTCAATTTTAGCAATTTTTGCCAGGCAGCCGCCGTTTCTTCGGCCGGCAATTTGACGGTGATGCCGTTTTCGATATCATCCAAAAGCAGATTCCAACGCCGGCCGGAAATGAAAGTGGCGGCGCGGATGCGGGGATAAACTTCGTTGTCGCCGGCAATAACGGACAAAAGTTGGTTTAAGTTTTCGGGGGCGCCGCGGCCGATGATCAGCAACAGCGGATGAGAAGGGACAAAATCGGCGCGGATGACGGTGCCTTCCGTATCAACGGGGTAGAGGCGATTGTGGATTTGCCAGAGCGAGCTGATCTGTCTTTCGCGAAGGGTAATTTTCAAAATGTTGGGCAAATAGGAGCGTTCCACCGTAGCCGATTTAACCCATGGCAGCTGTTCGAGGTCGTCTTTTATCTGCCGGATGTTCAGGCTTAAAATGTTGTCTCCCCGGCGGGCGTTGACTATGTTGTAAATTTCTTCAACAGCGGTTTTGTTGCGCCCGTAGACGATGATGTCGTCAATGGTAAAGCCGAGATACGAGGTAAGGCCGTAAAAATAGTCGGACAGGGAATTCAGCTGCCGGCTGACCATGTCGCTTTTTATAACCAGAATACCGGCCGCAAAAAAGACCAGCAGCACGAGGATCAGGATGTTGCCGAGCAGTCGATAGGGCCACAGCAACGGAAGTTTTATTTTAATTTTGTCGGAGCTCGGGGCGGCCTCCGGTGACAGTTCGTTTTTCGGCGGCATGTTGTTCATTGTTCCCGTTTTATTCCCAATCTTTTAATTTCCCATTCCAGAGTAACGGATGTTTGCCTCTGCACTTCCCGTATAATCATTTCTCCCAGAGTTTCAATGTCTTCGGCACTGGCGGTACCGGTATTGATTAAGAAATTGCAGTGTTTTTCGGAAACTTTGGCGCCGCCGACGGTGAATTGGTCGCAACCGCATTTTTTTATCAGTTCCCAGGCCTTGAGCCCCTCGGGATTCTTAAAAGTCGAACCAGCCGTTTTTTGGTTAACGGGTTGATGCGCGCGGCGATATGCTTTGTGTTCTTCCAACAGACAAGAGATTTTTTCGGCGGAAGAAGGTTCGGTTTTGAAAGTAACGGCAAGGATAATCCAGTCGTCGGGAAACAGGCTGCCGCGGTAGGAGAGGCCGAGGTCTTTTGCATCGATGCTCTGGATTTTGCCTTCGCGGTTGATAATTTCCGCACTTACAATAACGTCGCTGATTTCGCGTCCGAAGCAGCCGGCATTGGTTTTAATCGAACCGCCGACGGTGCCCGGTATGGAACACAAAAATTCCAGCCCGCCGCGGTTGTTTGCGAGCAAATGTTTTTTTAAGTCCGGATTATGGAAACCCGCGCCGCAGGTGATCGTGTTTTCGCCGATGCTTATTTGACGAAAAAACGGGCTTTCCAATTTGATGACAACTCCGGGGACGCCGCCGTCTCTGACCAACAGGTTGGAACCGCCGCCGATCAGGCAAAGGGGCAGGTTGCGTGGCGTATTGCGCAAAAAATGAGCCAGATCTTCGGCATCGACGGGTAGATACATAATTTCCGCCCGACCGCCGACACCAAACCAGGTATGACGCGCCAGACTGATATTTTGCAGATAGCGGCCGCGTACTTCCGGTAAGATTTTTATCAGCGGATCCGTGTGCGACAATTTGAATTTTAGTCGAAACATGCTATTTTTTCCTTGTTTGTTGGTCGGCAAAATATGATAACCGCGCCGCCAGCAAGTCAGCCAGTCTGCCGGCGGCATCGGTAACGGCAAGCCGGGCGGCGTTTTCAGACATGGTTTTGATGATTTGCGGATTTTGCAGAAGATCGTTCAAGGCGGCCGCGAGTATTGAGGGCGTAAAGTTTTTTTGAGAAAAAACCATGCTGCCTTTGTTGTTTTTCAACTCGGCGGCATTGGCGGTTTGGTGGTCGTCGGCGGCCGTCGGCAACGGCACCAGAATCGAGGCGCGACCGGCGGCCTCGATTTCGGCAACGGAAGAAGCTCCCGCGCGCGAAATCACCAGATGACTGCAGGCATAAAGTTCCGGCATGTTGTTAAAAAAAGGCGCCACCACCGCTTTGCAATGGTAACCGTCGTATATTTTCCGCACTTTTTCCACGTCTTCCGCGCGACATTGCTGCATGATGCAGATATGTTTTTGCTGCACGGGAGAAAGTCGGCCGACAGCTTCGGGAACGGTCTCCGAAAATATTGCGGCGCCTTGCGAGCCGCCGATAACCAAGATGTGGAAAGGAGCATTTTTTCCTGTTTTCGGTCGCGGGCGGCTGCTGAGGGCGGCAATGGATTCGCGAACGGGCATGCCGGTCAATATTGTTTTGCGGCCGGCGGGGGCGTATTTCGTTTTCTTAAAACTGGTGGCTACTGCGGCGGCATATTTGGCCAAAAAACGGTTGGTACGGCTCATAACGGAATTTTGTTCGTGGATAATCAAATCAACGCCGAGCAAAACGGCTGCCAAAGAACAGGGAAAAGACGCGTAACCGCCGAAACCGACGACACAGGCGGGTTTTTCTTTGAGAATAACCCACATCGACTGCAAAATGCCCGCCGCCGTTTTTATCAGGCTTTTCAGTTTAAACCATCGGGACTTTCCCGTCATGGCGCCGGCAAAAACGGCAATGTTGCGAATTTCTCCCAGAGTGCCCCGATAATTGTTTAATCCGCGGCGATCGGTAACCAAAAGCAGACGGTAACCCCGGCGGGAAAGTTCGCCGGCAAGCGCTTCGGCCGGGTATACGTGGCCGCCGGTGCCGCCTGCCGTAAGAATAATCAGGGGTGAAAAATCTTTTTTGTTTTCAGACATCGTCTTTGTCCTCCGCGTGAACGTTTTTGCGTGTAATGGCCAAAAGCATACCGGTGCCGACGGCCGTCGCAATCATGGACGAGCCGCCGTAGGAAATAAAGGGAAGCGTCATCCCTTTGGTGGGCATTAGGTGCAGGGTTGAAGCCATGTTGATAACCGATTGCAGTCCGAAAGAAGCAGCCAGACCGGATGCCGATAAAATAATGAACAGATTGTTGTCTTTGCAGGAAATAATCATCGAACGCACCACGATTATCAGATACAGCACCACAATGACCAGACACAGAAAAACACCGTATTCTTCGCCGGCCACGGCATAGATGAAATCGGTATGGGCGTCGGGAATGCTTGAGCGGACAACGCCTTCGCCGGGGCCGCGTCCGAACAGGCTGCCGCTTTGGAAAGCTTCCAGCGATTTTTTTACCTGATAGCTCAGTTCGTTGCCCGAGGCTAAAAACTGATGGAGGCGGATTTGGAAATGCGGAAAAGCAAAATAGGCGGCCGTCAACGCTCCTATTCCCAAAAAACCGGCCAAAACCAACCCCTGCCAGGGCATGCCGCTTAAAAAAAACTGAAACAGCCAAACGGCGCTGATGACGATTGTCATGCCCACATCCGGTTGCCGCACAATCAGCAATGCCGTAAACAAAAACAGGGCAACCGACAGCATGTTGCCGGGAAATTCCGGATGACGGCGCTGTCCGTCAAACAGCCAGGCGGCGGTGACAATGAAAAAAGGCTTGACAAATTCCGACGGTTGAAGCGAAAAACCAAATATCGTCAACCAGCGCGAGGCACCCTTGTTTTCGGCGCCGAAGAAAAAAGTGCAGCCGACAAGAACGATGGCCGTCAGATAGCCGACAAGCGACAAGCGGCGAATGAATTTCAGTTTTTGCACCGACAAAGCTATCATGACGACATAAGCGGCCGGCGCAAACAACAAATGACGTTTGACAAAATGGTAGGCATCAAACCCTATCCGTTCGGCAACGGCCGGACTGGCCGAAAAAGTGAGCAATACGCCGAGCACGATGAGAATGCTGCAGCAAAGCAGCAAAGTTTTGTCGACCGTCCACCACCAGTTGGCCAGAATGTTGCGATTGTTGTGCGAAAAAATAAGCATCCGCCGTCCCCTTTACAAAAGAAAAGACAGCAGTCCCGTTACGGCGGCAATAATCGCAACGATCCGAAAACGGGCGACGACGGTTGTTTCTTCCCAGCCGAGTTGTTCAAAATGATGATGAATCGGCGCCATTAAAAAAACTCTTTTTCCCGTACGTTTATACCAGAAAACCTGTATCATCACCGACAATGTTTCTGCCACAAACACAAAGCCGACGATGGCAAGCAAAATTTCCTGTTTGACGATAACGGCCACGGTGCCGAGCAGAGCGCCAAGCGCAAGCGAGCCCGTGTCGCCCATAAATACTTTGGCGGGTTTGCTGTTAAACCACAAAAAGCCGAGACAGGCGCCGGCGGCCGCCGAGCAAATCACGGCGACTTCTTCGCCGCCGGGAATATATGCGCCGGCAAAATCACTGTGTCCCGCCGTCAAAGCAATGATGACGAAAGCGCTGAAAGCCGTCAGACACAGGCCGCCGGCCAAACCGTCGAGGCCGTCGCTTAAGTTGACGGCGTTGGAGGCGCCGGCAATGACGATAACCGCAAAGGGAATATAAAACCACCATAAATCAACAAATATTCCGACATAGGGAAGGGTTAGGGAAAATCGGTACGCTTCCGGCGTATGAGCCGAAACAAAGCCGATGACGACCAGAGAAGTGACCAGTTGCAAAGCCAGTTTCATTTTGGCGGTCATGGCGTCCGGCGTTTGCTTTTTTACTTTGACATAGTCGTCGGCAAACCCCGTTGCTCCGAAAACAACGATAACGACTATGGCCAGCCAGACAAAAACATTGTCCAAATTACACCACAAAAAGGCGGAAACGATGATGGCCGCAAGAATGAGAATGCCGCCCATGGTCGGCGTTCCTTTTTTGGTCAACAGGTGGCTTTGCGGTCCGTCGGCGCGGATAGGCTGCCCCAGTTTCTGGCGGGCATGCAGAAAAGCAATAAAGCGGCTGCCGCAGACCAGCACAACGGCAAGGGCGGTTAGAAACGCCGCGCAGAGGCGAATCGGCAACACAAATTCGACGGAAAATATAGCGGCAAGCATTTGTTTGTTCCCTGATGTAAGCAATTTTTTTATACCATAGGAGAAATATATAAAAATTTGATTAAGATAGACTGCCAATTTCCGTTCCGTCGTCTTGAAACCCTTTGCCGCCCGATTATTTAAATTGACGGAAAGCAACAACGGAAAGGAAAAACCGCCGATGAGTGACAGCAGGGAACGTAGCAATATTTTGTGGCCGGTCTTGTTTTTTATTGTTTCGGCGGTTGCCGGATATTTGGCCTGGCTGCATTTCGGCGGCAAAAAAATGCCGGAGGAAAATAACGTCGCGGAAAAAACGCTGGCTGCGGCGCCGCTTGTCGAGCGGGAGGTGAGCGTCGAAAAAAATTATATCGGCTATGTGGTGCCGGTCAACGATGTTGCCGTTCGCCCGTATATCAGCGGCTTTGTTGCTTCGGTTGAGGCAACGGGCGGCGCCGAGGTAAAAAGCGGCGAGGTTTTGCTGACCATCGATCAGGCGCCCTACAAGGCGCGGTTGGCGGCGGCGCAGGCTGCCGTGGCCGGAGCGGAAGCAACCCTTAACAACAGCAGTCTTTATTACGAACGTTTGCAAAAAGCGGGAACAAAGGCCGTTTCGCCGACGGATAAGGACAATGCCAAAGCTTCTTACTTATCGGCCAAAGCCGCGTTGCAGCAAGCGCGGGCAGAGCTGACCGAAGCCGAAGTTAATTTGGGTTATACGCTGGTCAAGGCAACGATAAACGGGGTGGTGGGCAATGTTTCTTTGTCGGTGGGCGATTATGTGTCGCCGGAGGATACGCTGTTGACCGTTATTCAGTACAATCCGATGCGGGTCGTTTTTTCAATTACCGGCAAAGACTATTTGGACGAAGAGATGTTTGCCGGAGAAAATATCCGCTTGAGACTTGCAAACGGAAGCATTTATGAGCAAAAAGGCGAGTTTCGTTATGCCGACAACCAGATGGACAAAGCTACCGACTCGGTTGCCGTGTATGCCGATTTTGCCAATCCCGATAAAAAATTGCTGGCCAACGCCTATGTCAATGTCGTGGTTGAAAAAAAATATCGCGGCATGGTGGTGGCCAAAAATCTGGTTTATCCCGAAGCGGACGGAAATTATATTTATGTGGCCGGCAGCGGCGGCGTGATTAAAACCAAAGTGGATATCCTAAGCGAATACGGCAATAACAATTATATCCTGAAGAACAATTTTCGACCGGGCGAAAGTATCGTTATCGGCAAAATCGGCGCCGGTGTGACCAAAGGGCCGTTTAAGATTGTCGTGAGCAAAAGTTCCGCAGCCGAGGAGAAAAACTGATGTTTTCGGAATATTTTATCGATCGTCCGCGTTTTGCCGGCGTTGTTTCCATCGTGATGGTTCTGCTCGGCGCGTTGGCCATTGTCGTTTTGCCCGTTTCCCAATATCCGGAGATCACCCCGCCGCAGATTGTGGTCAGCACCTCTTATCCCGGCGCCGGAGCGCAGGTTGTGACGGATACCGTGGCCGTGCCGATCGAAAACCAGATCAACGGTGTGGAAAACATGCTTTATATGACTTCAACCGCCAACGACGACGGCAGTTATAAGCTGACAATCACCTTTAATGTCGGCACCGATCCCGACATTGCCCAGGTGAAAGTGCAAAATCGCTTGAATCAGGTTATGTCGCAGTTGCCGCAAATCGTGCAGCAGCAAGGGTTGGAGGTAACGACGCAAATGTCGGATATGTTGGCGCTGTTGGTGTTGCGCTCGCCCGAAAATACTTATGACGATCTGTATTTGAGCAACTATGCCTATGCTAATTTGAAAAATCCCCTGTCGCGCGTTAACGGTATCGGCGCGGTGCAGATTTTCGGCCCTCAGTACAGTATGCGCGTTTGGCTTAATCCGGAAAAACTTGCTTCTCTCAACCTAACCGCCGCAGACGTTGTTCAGCGTATCGAAAGCCAAAACACACAGGCTTCCGTCGGCGGCATCGGCACCGCTCCCGCCGCGGCCGGCAGCAATATGCTGCTGTCGCTCACGGCCAAAGGCCTGTTAAATACGGTGGATGATTTTGAGGATATCGTGGTTGCCGTTTCGCCGAACGGCGGTATTGTCCGTTTGCGGGACGTGGCCAGAGTGGAGCTCGGCGCCGATACGTATACCATGAATGCCGAATATGACAACGCGCCGGCGGTTATTATGTCTTTGAGCCAGACGCCGGGGTCAAATTCGTTGAATATTATGGACGATGTGGCCAAGACCGTGACCGAGCTGCAAAAGACTTTTGCCGATGATATGGAGCTGAAAATCGCGTATGATTCTACCCTTTATGTTCGTTCGTCCATTGCCGGCATTGTCGATACATTGGTAATTACCTTTTCGCTTGTCGTGTTCGTCACCTATGTCTTTTTGCAAAAAGCCAAAACCACGCTTATTCCGCTGATTACCATTCCGGTATCGCTGGTTGCCACTTTTGCCGTTATCTATCTGTTGGGTTTTGACATTAATATTCTGACTTTGTTTGCCATGATTTTGGCTATCGGGCTGGTGGTGGATGACGCCATTATCGTCGTGGAGCGCGTGCAGTATTTGATGACTTACGAAAATATGGATTCCCGTTCGGCGTCGATAAAAGCCATGCGCCAGATAGGAAGCGCCATTATTGCCACAACCTTTGTTTTGCTTTCCATTTTTGTGCCGGTCGGCCTGATGGCGGGAATTACCGGCAAAATTTATCAGCAGTTTGCCGTTACCATAGCCACGGCGATTGTTTTTTCGGCCTTTAATGCCTTAACGCTTAGTCCGTCATTGTGTTCTATTTTTCTTATCGGTGACGAAAATAATTCCGCCCGCGGTTTTTTCGACCGGTTCAACAAATTTATCGAAGGTTTGAAAAATACGTATCTTGATGTCGTCCGTCCCTTTGTCTCCCGTCCGCTTTTGACCGCTGCGGTTACGGCCGCGGTTATCGGTTTGATGGTTGTCGGTTTCAGGCTGACGCCCACGTCTTTTTTGCCCGAAGAAGATCAGGGAATTATTTTTGCCGATCTGCAGCTTGCGGATACATCGGGTATCGATCAAACCGACAAAGTTTTGAAAGAAGTTGCCGCTCGTGCCATGAAAATTGACGGCGTCAGCTATTTTATCAGTGTGGCCGGATACAGTTTGCTGGGCGGCGCCGGCGAAAACGTGGCCATGGGAGTGATAGGGCTTGAGCCGTGGGACAAAAGAACGGCTCCGTCGTTATCAATCGGGGCGTTGACGGCTCGTTTGCGGGAGGCCACCGCCGATATGGAGGCGGCGGATATTAATTATTTTGCGCCGCCGGCCATTCCCGGAATCGGCAACAGCAGCGGGTTGTCGTTTGAGTTTTTGGCAATTGACAAAAATCTTTCTTCCGCAGAAATGTTTGCGCAGTTGCAACGATTTTTGCAAAAGCTCAATGGCGATCCGGCGCTGGCTTACGCTTTTAGCGTGGATTCGGCGGATGCGCCGCATATTTTTCTTAACATTGACCGCACCAAGCTGGAAAGCTACCGTATCAGTCCGGCCGCTTTGTTCGAAACATTGCAAAACAATCTCGGTTCGCGCTATGTCAACAACATTACTTTGGACGGACAGGTAAATAAAGTCATTGTTCAGGCGGATTCCGCCTATCGGGATAAAATAGAAGACGTCAAAAATATGTATGTGCGCTCAGACAACGGGCAAATGATAAAGATAGACAGTTTTGCCGATGTGCAGATTGTGATGCAACCGAAAATAATCAATCGTTACAATCAATATACCGATGCCTCGGTTACGGCTTCGGCCGCCGAAAACGTCAGCACCGGCACGGCCATTGCCGCCGTGGAAAAAAATGCCGCCGAACTGCTGGCGCCGGCCGACTATCGGATTGCCTGGACGGGTTTGAGCCTGCAGGAAGTGGAGGCCGCCGGGCTGGTCGGTTTTCTGATTTTGCTGGCCATGGTGTTTTGTTATTTGTTTTTGGTGGCTTTATATGAGAGCTGGATGCTTGCTTTTGCGGTTATGTTTTCGACTCTTTTTGCCATTCTCGGTGCCCTCGGCGGGCTGCAGATTATGAATCATCCGCTCAGCATCTACGCCCAGCTCGGGTTGGTTATGTTGATAGGGCTTGCTGCCAAAAACGCCATTTTGATTGTTGAATTTACGAAAGATTATAGAGAAAAAGGCGATACCGTTCTTGAGGCTTCGTTAAAAGGGGCGGGCGAACGCTTTCGCGCGGTGCTGATGACGGCGCTGACCTTTATTCTCGGCGTGTTTCCGATGATTGTCGCCAAAGGCGCGGGAGCCGCAAGCCAGATCGCCATCGGTACGCCGGTGTTTTTCGGTATGCTTGCCGCCACTTTTGTCGGCATAATTTTTATTCCTGCTTATTTTGCCATGTTTGAAACAATCAAGGAATATGCCGGTCGGCGCCGCAGATCCGCAAACGCTGACGAAGGAGGAAAAAATGGATAAACGGTTGATGCTGCCGGTTTGTTTGTTGGCCGTTTCCTGCACGGTCGGGCCGGATTATGAGCGGCCTCAGTTTTTTGACGATGCTCAGCTGTCCGCCGCTTTGCCGACGGCAAAAGGGGACGGTCGTCCCGTCTCGGTTCGTTGGTATGAGCAGTTTAACGACGAAACGTTAAATAATTTGGTGCAACAGGCCGTAAGCGGCAGCCCGAACGTTCGGATTGCCCTTCATCGGTTGCGGCAGGCGCGTTATGTTCTGCAAATCGACGAAACGAAATTTTTGCCCGAATTTACGGCCGCCGGCGGATATCAATATAATTATCTGGCGGAAGAAGGACGTTTTTCGCAGGCTAAGGAAGATTTTTATAAAGCAGGGCTCGACGCTTCTTGGGAAATCGACATTTGGGGCGGCGGCCGACGTCTGCGGGAGGAGGCTTCCGCTCTGGCAAAAGCCGCGGCGGACAATCTGGCCGATGTCAGGTTGGCGATGGCGGCGGAAGCAGCCGCCGACTATCTGGCTCTGCGTACGGTGCAGGAACAATTGCGGATTACCGCGGAAAATCTGCGTCTGCAAAAAGATATCCGCCAGACGGTGCAAGATAAGTACGACAGCGGTCTGGCAGACAGCGCCGCGCTGGCGCAGGCTGCCTATGCCGTGGAAACCACCGCCGCGCAAATTCCCGAATTGGAGCAACGGGAAGAAAATTATAAAAACGCTTTGGCCGTTTTGCTCGGAAAATTGCCGGGAAACATAGACGGGCTGGAAAAAAACGCCCCAAATCTCATTCGTCGCCCGTTGGCATTCAGAGTTGAAAATTTATATGATTTTCCGCTGTCCGTCGTGCGTTGTCGACCCGATGTGCGGATGGCCGAAAATAACCTGATTGCCAAAAATGCCGCCGTCGGGCAGGCCGTGGCCAAGTTGTTCCCTTCGGTCAGTCTAAGCGCTTTGCTCGGTTGGCAGGCCGGAAATCTTTCTTCTTTCGGCGCATCCTCCGCCGCGGCATACGGTTTTGCACCGACAATATCGGTGCCGCTGTTTAACTTTGACAGATTGCGCAATCAGGTTGCCTTAAGCCGCGAAGTTAAGGAAGAATATATCGTTGTTTATCAAAACACTCTGCTGACGGCGGCGGAAGAAATCAAAAATGCCGTTATCGCCGTGCGTAAGGAATACGAACGCAGCCGCCGGCTTGCCCGCTCGGCGGACAATATGCAAAAAGTTCTTTCCGTCATGCGCGACAAATATCGGAACGGATTGACGGAGTTCGGCGATTTGCTTTCGGCCGAGCAGAATCTGCTGAATGCGCAAAATGCTCTTGCTGCTTCCGTCGGTAGCGTTTACGGCAATATTGTCAGTTTTTACAAAGCCGTCGGCGGCGGGCGGTGATATTACAATTCCGGCTGTCCGTAAAGACGGATGTTGGTAATGGCGGGAATTTCGTAAGAGCGAATGGTGTAGCCTTTTTTATACATACATTTGCTGTAGTCGCTCGGATCAACGTTGGCGTCGTCGCGCAAATAGTTGATAATCAGCGGTTGTGCGCCGGGGTAGGGAACATAGGTTGCCCAAATACCCTCATCGGCGTTCCAGTCGGCGCGGGTGGCCACTTTTTGCTCTTCGGTATAAAACATCGAGTGCCACATTGTGCGCATACGCGGCATCAGGCTGAAGGCTTCCGCCTCGCGCATGCAATTGTTATGATCGCGGACAAATTTTTCAATGCCGGTGTTGTGGCGCTCCCAGTGATAAACCAGCTGACCTTTGCCGGAAAAGCAAGCGGAAAGAAGAAAAAGTACGGTTAAGGAAAATATTGTTTTTTTCATGTTCAAAAATCCAGATTTGCATAATGTTTGGAGGGGAGAATGCCCTTAATGTTATCTTTAAGGATATCCTTAAAGCTCGGGCGCGATTTGATTTTGGAATACCACAATTTTGCATTTTTATAGCCTTCCCAGGGAACGTCGCCCAAATAATCGATAACGGAGAGCGCGGCGGCCGCGCTGATGTCGGCCAGCGAAAAGACATCTCCCGCCAGATAGTTGCGAGATTCGCTGAGCCAGTCGATATATTCCATATGAAAATTCAGATTATTAAAGGCCGTTTTGAGCTTGTGAGAATCGGGCTCTTCTTTTTTGGCGAATCTTTTATATACTTTTTCGTTTATCAAAATGCGGCTGACGTCTTTGGTGAATTTCAGGTCAAACCATTCGGTGAGCCGGCGAATCTCCGCTTTTTGTTTGGCGTCGCCGGAAATCAGCCGATTGTCGGGGCTGACTTCTTCCAAAAATTCGCTGATGGCGTAGCTGCCGGCAATGACGTTGCCGTCAAAAACAAAAACAGGCAATTCGCCCGCGGCGTTCAGTTTGTATAGCTGCGGCGACAAATTCCACGGTTCTTCTTCTTTGAGAACAAACAACATATGTTTTTCCGCCATCAGCAGGCGGATTTTTCGCGATGCCGCGGAGACCGGATGATGTATCAGAAGAACCATGTGCTTTCACCTCGCCCGAAATTTTTTTTATAATTTACCAACTTGTTTTCGTTCGGTCAAGTCTTACCGTGGCAACTTTTCTTTGAGGGTGTTCGGCGCTGCCTGCGGGGTGTTTTCCGATGTCAACAGATAGGTCGGCGGCACGGTGCCGGCATATTGCCGCAGAACATCGTTGACCAGTTTTGTCATCTCTGCTTTTATTTGTTCGCGGGTTTCGGGTCTGCCGAGTGATTTGCTCAGGGTGTGCGACAGATATTCCCGATGATACGAAGATTTTGAAATACCGATAAAAACGGGCATGTTCCACAGGCTTTGTTTGGAAAAGCTCAACTGTTCGCGCAGCCCGAGTTTGGCTGTTTCGATGGTGCCGAAATAGATGCCTGTCAAAACATAGTCAATTTCTCCGCGAATGAGTTTGCCGTAGAGGTCGTAGGAATTGTCAACGCGCTCAACCTTCAGCTCGTCCAGTCTGTCATTCACAAAATCGCTGAAGCGCTCTTTGGCATGGACGGCGCCTTTCAGTTGTTGCAAGTCGCCCGTTGTGCGCACTTTGCCGATTTTGGCAGGCAGCATAACCAGATGCACCGGGTTGTCGATGGCCGCCGGATAAATAAATTTAAGATCGGCGTAAAGGCTTGTTTCCGCATACATTCCGAGAACGACGTCGGCTTCGGCTTTTTTGGCCGTTTCGCGGATGGTGTCTTCGTAGCTCATGCTGATGGGAAGCCAGTCAAGGTTATATCTGCCTTCATCGGCAAATTCCGAAATAAATGGTTTGAAAACGCCGTAATAGGTGCTTTTTTCAAAACGCCCAAACGGATAGTAATCAAAAAAACCGGTTACTTTCAGTTTTTCTTCCGTGCGGCTTTTGACTTTTTCAAATTCCACTTGTGCGGAAGCAATCTCCGGCCAGGAGGAAAAAAGAAAAGCAAAGACAGCGGCAAAAGTTATGATTTTTTTCATTTTTTTCCTTCCTTTCAGTGGTTCCTGTCAATAATGTAGGTTGCAAGATCTTGCAGGTTTTTGGCGCGATTGCCGAAAAAGGATATGTCTTCGCGGGCGGCATCCGTCAGTTCGCGGGCAATTTGTTTTGCCGTATCCAGCCCGTAGAGGCCGACGAAAGTTATTTTGTTTTGTTCTTCGTCTTTGTGCAGCGTTTTACCCATTGTTCGTTCGTCGCCGGTAACGTCAAGGATGTCATCGGCAATTTGAAAAGCAATGCCTATCCGCCGCGAATAACTTAGCAGGGCTTTCAGTTCGTTTTCGTTTGCCTTGCCGAGTACGGCGCCGGCTTCAACCGCATATCGCAGCAAGCGGCCGGTTTTCATTTCTTCGATATGTTTTATGGTGTCTTCCTTATCATCGCGGCTCATGCTGTAGGTAGCGCCGATTAAGTCGAGCATTTGTCCGGCCACCATTCCCGAAAAGGCGCCGGCGGCGTTGGCCAACATTTCGATTAAGTAGCAGCGGACGGCGGCGTCGGCTGCGGTTGACGGGCGACTCATGATTTCAAACGCATAAGTCAAAAGGCCGTCGCCGGCAATGATGGCCGTCGCTTCGTCAAATTGTTTATGGCAGGTGGGAAAGCCGCGGCGCAGGTCGTCGTTGTCCATGGCCGGCAGGTCGTCGTGAATGAGCGAATAGGTGTGCAGCATCTCCAAAGCCATGGCGGTGTTGATGGTGGCCTCAAAGTCCAATCCGAAAAGTCCGGCCGTTTCGTTTACCAGAAAAGGGCGCAAGCGTTTGCCGCCGCGGGTAAGCGAATAGTGCATGGCCTGGGTTACGCGTTTTTCGTTACCCTCCGGAAAGGGAAAAAAACGCTCTATTTCCTGATTGAAACGGGTGGCGTAGTTTTTTAAGATGTCTTTAATGGTTTCATTCATGATTGTTGTCCAGCGGAACCAAAGTTATACTGCCGTCGGCGGCAATTTCCGTTTTTTCGATTTTCAGTTTTGCCGCGGCCAGTTTTTTCTCGCAAATGTTTCTCAGGCGTACGGCTTCTTCGTATGCACAAACGGCATCGTCAAGTTTTATCTTTCCCGCTTCCAACTCACGGACGATGTTTTCCAAACGGGCAAGCGCCTCTTCAAAACAGGGCTCGTCCTTTTCTTCTGCGGCCATATTATTTCTCCGTCATATTAATGATAAACAATATTATTAGTTTAATTCGCAAATTTCAATACTAAATACATTCCATGTTTTTGCAATTTGGTTGATGTCGGGAGAATAAAATAAATGGAAAACCGAATCGTCGTTCAGGGATATAAGCTTCTCAAGGCAATGGGAAATCTCAAGCGCCTGAAGATAATGTACGTTTTGTTAAACGGCGAAAAAAAGGTCGGGGAACTGGAAAAAATTGTCGGTCTTAGCCAGTCTGCGCTGTCTCAGCATCTTGCCGTTTTGCGTGCCGCCGGTTTGGTTAAAACCAGACGACAGGCGCAGACGGTCTTGTATTCAATCAAAAGCAGGGAAGCAATTTGGCTGTTGCAAATGTTGGCGGGGGCTTACAAATAATTTTCGGCAAAACAAAGCCCCGATTTTTCGGGGCTTTGGGATTTTCAGGCCGTTCCTTCGGCGCCTTCTTCGTCGGTTAAACCCAACTTTTCCAACATATTGTCGTTGATGTCCTCGCGTTGAGCCACAATCCATTCCGGAACATTGGGTGCGGTCGGCAGTTTGGCCAAAGCCCGCATCTTCGGATCCAGATACCACCGCGGCGAATCGGCCAAAATCGGTCGGTCGATATAGCTTTGGAAGAGAACAACCTGTTTGAGCATGGGCAAGCTCAGCAGTTGGGAAGAGGTAATCACCGATACGCCCTGCAGTTGGTAGTTCACGTTTTTGGCAAACGGGTTGGCCTGTTTGGTAAAGCCTTCCTGTCTGGAGTAAGAAGACGTCTGCACCGTCTTGTTGCCTATCATTTTGGAAAAACGCTGCGCCGTTACTTCGTTGTTTTGCGACAAGATAATTTTGCAGGCGGTGGTCGATATCACCGTTTCCAGGTCGTCTTTGCCGTATTTGCCGGAAATTTGTCCCAGGTCTTGTCCGATCAGCAGATACGAAACTTTTTGTCCGCGGCCGACGGCCGGACCGTCGATAACCGCTTTCAGTTTGGGCATCTGCGGAAATTCGTCCAGAACAAACAGAGCGGGAAAAGGTCCCATTTTGCCGTCGGTGGCGTTCACATAATTCGGCGGGTTGGAGATGAGATAAGACGACATCAGTTCGATGAAAATACCGCTGATAACGCCCAAGGCTCGCGCATCCACCTGGTTAATCGACAGATATACCGAAATCGGCTTCCATTCTCCGGTAATCGGATCTTTGATGCCGCGCAAATCCTTGAACTGCAAGTCCGAAAAACTGGTGCGCGAAACTACGGCCGAGTTTTTGAACACGCCGATACCGGCAAAGGCCGTTGACATCACCGAACCGCGTTCTTTGTCGGGCATGTTGCTCAACGACGAAAGCTCCGTATAGGCGCGCTGCGAATAGCCGTATTTGCGGGCTTCTTCCACGGCCGCGTCCAACAAATCGCGCATGGGGTCGGCCATGGCGGCCATTTGGTCGCCTTCGGCCAAGCGGCGTTTAATTTCCTGTCCTTGTTTAATTTGTGCTTCGGTCAGCCATTCCATCACCATGGCGATGCAGGCTTCGCGGCCGACCCATTTTTCGGGCAGCAGATCCCAGGTGCCGATCGGCACGTAATTTTCGACGGTAAGGGTATTGTTGCGCAAATCGTTGATGGCGCGAGCCGCCGCCGGATTGTGCAGTTTGATGTCGTCATAATAACCCTCAAGCACCTGCTTGTCTTCGTCATCCAGTTTGCCTTCGTATACCCGACCGATAAAATAATCGTTGGCGCGGGCTTTTTCGCATTTTGAAGAAATAAAATGGATAAAGCCCGTAAGCGCGGCGCGGCCTGTTTGCGACCAGTGCGGATCGGCGCCGCCCTTCGGATCTTCCACCAGAATATTGCACATGGAGTCGATATACATGTCGCGAGCCGGCCCCTGTGCCGGAAGAGCCGTCGGCGACAGCGGGTTCCAGCTCGGGTAATAAATACCTTCCGCCGGGTTGTCTTCGGCGCCCCAATTGATGATGAATACGGGGCCTTCCTTGGCGCGTGCGCCGGAGGTGTTAAAACAAAGCTCCGGCTTAGGGTCGTTAATCACGAGGCTTAAGCCTTTGGAGTTGAAAATCGTCGGAATAACCACGCCGGCGGTTTTACCGGTACCCGGAGGAGCGCAGCACAGGGTGGACAGCGTTTCCGGCAGCTTGAGGTAGTAGCCTTTGAATTTGCCGATAACCATGCAAAAACCATCCAGAAGCTTCATGGCTTTGATGTCTTTTAAGGTGGCGATGCGGCCGGAACCGTGAATGTTGGATTGAAAACGGTACGGGTTGGTAACCGCTCCGATAATCAGACCGAGCGGCAGAGAAATAAGAGGCAACACCGGCAGCCACAGCGAAAAGCTGAACTGTCCGTGATAGTTGCCGATTTGGCGCATCCAGTTCCAGTAACGCGAAAACAGATAAGACGGGTCGTTAAAAATCATCCCCATGAATTTGCCGACGTTATCCATCGATTCTTTGGAAATGCCGTTGCCGATGATATAGCCGAGCGGCATGGCGATGACGGCCAGAAAAATCGTAACCAGCAGCGTAATGATGACGGTAAGCGACATCCATTGCACGGCGTGGTCATATTCTTCCCATTCTTCTCCTCGTTTTTGTATCCCCATTTGTCTTTCCTCGTTAATTCATGCTGCGAATAAGCTTCATGATTTTATCCAGTTTTCCTGCTGAAATGCTTTTTTCCGCTTCGGGCAAGGTGCGGGCAAACAGTTTTATCTCTTTGGGCGTGCCTCTGTCTATACGGGTAACGTTGACGTTTAATTCGTTCCAGATATCGAACATATCTTCGGCGTTGATGATATTGCCTATCTGCACAACAACGAACGCGTCAACGGTAAAGCTCATTTCCGCATTGTCCAGTTTATCAAGCAGAGCCTGTTTTGCCAAGTCTATTTTGCGTACCGGCGAAATTCTGTGCGAACTTTCCGAAAACCACAAAGGTTCTTCGTCGTTAAAGCGCTCTTCGTCGGCCAGCCAGTCGCCAGGTTCGCGGTCGAGCAGACACAGACAGATACGGTCGCCGGAGATGCCGACATAGTCGACAACCGTGTTTTTGATGCTGACGCGGCTGAGAACTTCGTAACCTTTTTGTTTGATTATGTCTATGCAGGAGCCGGTCGGCTGGCGGGTGGAAATCTGCGTCGGCGCGGCGCGTTCGCCACGTTCGCTTCTTTCTCCGCGCTCGCTTCTTTCGCCGCGTTCGCCTCTGCCGCGGTTGTCCCGAGTGTCTTCGCGGCGGTCTTTGTCATATCGGCTTTCTCTGCGGTTGTCATCACGGTCGCGTGCGCGTTCTTCTCTTTTGTCCTCGCGTCGCTCTTCTCTCCGGTCTTCGCGCCGCTCTTCTCTTTTGTCTTCGCGGCGGCGGTCGTCCTCGCGTTCGCGGCGCGTTTCGCGGTTGCGGTTATTGTCTTTGCGTTCGCGGCGCTGCGGTTCATAGTCGTCTTCGCTCCGACTTTGATTTCTGCGGCTGCGGGGTTCGGCCGGTTTTTCTTCTTTTTGCGGTTCCACGTCAAACGAATCGATGTCAAAATCTATGTCGTCAAAATTGTCATCAAATTTGAACAGGGCATGCTCAAAGTTTTTGGGCGCCGCGGCGGGGGCTGCCGTCGGAGCAGAGACACCTGCGGAAGGGACGGAGGGCACGGACAATATCGGCGAAACCGTCGGAATGCTGATGGGCGACGGTGCAAGCTCGCTGTTGGCGCCGATCGGTTGGCGTACCGCGCGCGGGCGGATTTCCTTGTAGGATCTTTTTCGCTTAATCGGCGTAACCCCGGTGTTGGTGGTAATGATTTTGACCGGTTTGTAGAAGAAATTCTTAAACAGCTTCCACGGCAGGGTGAGGATAAAACAGAAAAGCTTGCCCCACGAAATCAGGCTGAGCGCAATCCAGCCCGTAAACCACAAGGGAATGAAAGAGATGATAATTAATACAAAAGCCCATTCTTTGGGTTCGGAAATAACCCATGAATTGAGCCACAAATCCCAGGCTATCTGCCAGTGCTCCATGTTTAAAATGTCAAAATGCCAGTTGCGGAGCATGATAACCCGAATGCTTTCCATAAAGAAAACACTCCACAACAGGCCGACAATGATGATTCTGGTCAGTATCAGTAAGGGTTTCAATTATATCTCCATATCATTTTTACCTATTCTAAAGCATAAGATGTTAACAAGTGTTTTATTTTTTTTTGTTTTCCTTTGCGGGTTATTTGTTTTCCGCCTGTGCCTTTTCGTGAAACGTGCGGTTCTTTTGCGCAAAATTATCGCGTATCTTGCTGGAATTAAGATCTTTTTTTTCGGTTGCCGCCGGCATGCGGCTCGATATCATTTCTTCCATCATCTGCTGCGGGGTCTGTTTTTTAATTTTGCCGCCGCCCATGTTTTTCAGCACGACATGCCCCGGCTGTCCGGCATATTTGCGGCCGATATAATCGTTGTACCAAAAAACGGGAAAGAAAATAATTTTGACATAAGACAGCTTTTGCGCTTTTTTCCAGCCGAAAAACCAGACCGGAACAATTAAGATCAGCATCAGCAGAAACATATATTCCGACGGTTGGTCAATCACCCCGCCGGCGCTCCAAAATTCGCCGATAACCTGCCAGTAGCGTTTTTCAAAAATATTAAAGCGCCAAAAATAACTCATTATCAGACTGATAATCCACAGATAAAGAGCCGTCCAGCCGGCAAATATCAGCAGCAGTCGCAGATATTTTGTAAATTTTTTCATCAATCGTATCCGTATCTGCCTTTGGGAATGAACGCGCCGTCAAAACCGTTGAAATTGTTTTTGACCAAATCGTTCAACTGGCCGAGTTCGTTTTTAATTTGGTTGTTCTGGTACGCTTCTTTCGCTTTCGATTTAATATTGTCCTTAAATCTGCTCAGTCTGGCGGCAATCGGCGAATTGTTGTGCGCGTCTTCCCTTTGTTTCAGAGCGGTTCTTTTTTGTTGCAATTTGTCGCTTCGGGCTTGCAAACTGCTGGCGGCGCTTTGTTCGTCGGCGGCTTCTTCGCGAAGATCACGCGGCGCGCCGGCGGCTGTGTTTGGCGCGGCGTTTGCCGAAGATTCCTGCATAAACTGCCGTTTTTCTTCTTTGGCCGCCTGCACGCTTTTTTCCACCTGTTCCATATCCGGCATTTGTTGTGTTTTGCGTTGTTCGTTCACCATTTTGATCAGTCGGTCGAGAGACTTGTTTGCCGGCGTTTTGGCGTCCATTTCCGCTATCTTTCTTTGGTTAACGGCGTGAGAGGCGTTGATGTGCGCCATCTGAGCCATTTGGTAATAGCCGTTGATGGCAAGTCCCTTGTTTGTCGTTTTTTGGCCGCTGACATAAGCCTTTTTTTCTTCGGCCGTCGCCTCGCGGAGCGTGGCGCGGTTGCTTTCCAACGTGGCGGAAAAAACTTCTTTGATGTCTTTGCCGGCAAAGGCGTTGCCGTCGCGGGCGTTTTTGTCGGTTATCTGCGCCGCGCTCATCATCAGAGCCGTATGATCAAGAAAGGTATCGTAAGTTAAGTTTCGTGTTTGCTGAAGCGAAAACCTCATGCCGTGCTTGGCAAGGTTGGTTTTGGCCGCCGCCATTTCCTTTTCCAGCGTTTTTGTTTGCTGGTAAAGGTCGCTTTTGTCCGGAGCGTTTTTCAGCCGGTTCATTTTATCTTTGTAGGCATAAGGATTTTTTTCCACTTCTTCGGGAGTGAGGCCGAGGTTTTTGTAGACGGCTTCCCGCTTTTCTTTGTAGACCAGCGAATCCTGAACGATGGCTTTTATTTGCGGATTGTTTTGCGCCTCGGAAGCGGGAATGTTCATGCATTTGCACAACGCCAGCAGGTCGGTGGCGGAAGCGGATGACATTTTGCCTTCACCGATGAGTTTACTCAGCCGGTTGATTTCATCCAATTGTCCGGAACTGCGTTGATCCAGGTTTTTTCTGGTTTGCCGCAGCATGTCGGAAACGCTTATGGAGTTTTTGCAGGCATTGGTGCCGGCATAACGCGTATCTGAGCTTGCCTTTTCTCGCAACTTGTTATAGTAGAGGTCTTCCAGCTTATAGGCGCCGTTGGTTACCACTTCCTCAATCTTGGCGCCGGCTCTCGTAAAGAGCTTCAGCAACCATTGTTCGTACATATAGTTGATGACGTCATCCGGTTTGAAATCCTGGGGTTTGACTTTTTTGCGTTTGCGATTGTCTCGCTTCTGCTTGGTCAGTCCCTGAGCATCCTGCTGTTTTTGCAGGTTTGCCAGTTCGTTTGCTTCATCAATGGTCAGCGCGCCCTGATATTGTTTCCCTTTCAGTTCCTCTAATCTTAAAATCGGGTCTTTCGATCCCTGGCTGACGGTCAGCGCCGGTTGGTCGGAGCTTTTGTCCGGAGCGGAAGTTTCTTGCGCGGGAGCCGCCTGTGCCGTATTTTCCGATTCCCGGGGGGCGCTTTTCGGTTCTTCCGAAATTTCCACGGATGTTTTTTCTTCTGGTGCCATTTTTCTCGTCCTTGTCTTTTTCAAAAAAACAGTAACAACTCTTATCGGAATAGTATCATTGTTTTTTTATTTTGTCTATATTTTTCTGCAAATTTGCCGCCGTCGTCAAATTTTCAGTTTTTTCAGAAAGTCGCCTATCTTGCGGTTATATATCAGTCCGTCGCGCGGAGTGGGTTTGATGAGCCCGAAAAAGCGCGGTTTGATTTTGTCGATTTCTATCGGGGCAAAAATCGCCGGATTGGTGGTTAGCGCCGCAAACGAACCTTCGGGATCTTTCAGAGCCGTTTTGAAATAGCCGTTAATCAACCGTTCGGCGTTTATCGGAAAATTTTTCTTTTCGACGGCGTCGATATATTTGCGGGCGCGTTCGCCGCGTTTTTTGTGTTCGGCGATGATTTCTTCTTCTATCTTGCGATGTTCGTATTCCAGCAGGCGTTTTTCGTAAGCGATTTCGCAGCCTTCGATTTCAAACAGAATTTCCACATAGGAAACGACGGCCATCTGCAGGTTTTCGTCCGTATGTTGTTCGGCAAAGTCGAGCAGTTCTTCGTCGGAGGCGTTGGGCTTGATTTTGAGAATGTCGTCGGGAAAGGCCTCAAACATCGTGTCCCAGCCCTGCAATACGTCGATGCTGATGAGGTTGCCGAGGCTTGGTGTGTAGCGCGGATACAAAACCTGCGCCTTAATGTGAAAAACCGGCATTGCCAGTTTGTGAGTGTCGGCAATGGCGGCAATGGAGTCCACATAGTTGCGGTAGGCCGTATAAAGTTTTTGTTCGGCCAGTTCGAGAGAGTCCGCCACTTCGTCGTCGCTTGCGTTTTGTTCAATCGGTTTTGGTTCCGGTTCCTCCAGCATAATCCGCGTATTTTGCTTTTCTTCTTCGATGTTTTGCAGTTCCGACTGAATAAAACTGTCGAGCAGCAGGTTGAATTCTTCGTCTTCGTCGACAGGGGCAACGGTTGCGTTATCGGGAACGTCTTCAGTCAGTTTTTTGATGATGTCTTCGGAATCTTCGCTCATTTTTACCTCAATTAATGTTGATGGCGGAAACACGCCGGAATTTTTCCGTGTCGAAAATAATGATTTTGTCGGCGGTCTTGTCGTCTGTTGTCAGCAGATAAAGATATTTGCCGTCCGCCGTTATCTGCTTTATGCGGCTGCCGGCCTCTTCGCCCAGGGAAACCGTTTGCGGCGGCTGTTTGCGGGCGGCCGCCGTTTTGCCGAATGCTCCGGCCAGCCGGCCGACAATAAACAACAGGCCGAAAACGATCAGAAAAGTCATGACAAACACGGCCGCTTTGAGTATTTTCAGTTTCAGCATCCACTTAAATCCTTGCAATTTGGCAGACAAACTGTATATATCAGAAAAGATTATACAACACAAATTTTATTTTCGCAAATATGAATATGGACGACAGCAACATATTTTTTACACCGCCGGCGGAAGCCTGCCGCACCGGCATGCGGCTTGATCTGTTCCTGAAGGAAAACCTGCCGCAGATGTCGCGCGCCCGGCTGCAAAAGCTGATTGCCGGCGGTTTTGTCGGCGTGGATGACAATATCGTGACGGACAAAGATTTCCGCGTGCGCGAGGGCGACGCTTTCACGGTGTTTGTGCCGCCGGCCGAAGAAGCCGAACCGGCCGCCGAAAACATCCCGCTCGACGTGGTGTATGAAGACGACGACCTGATCGTTGTCAACAAACCGGCGGGAATGGTCGTGCATCCGGCGCCCGGCGCCTGTCACGGCACGTTGGTCAACGCGCTTCTCTGGCATTGTCGCGACAATCTTTCCGGCGTCGGCGGGGTGAAACGGCCGGGCATCGTCCACCGCATCGACAAAGACACCAGCGGGCTGTTGGTGGCGGCCAAAAATGATTTTGCCCATCAGGGGCTGGCTGCGCAGTTTTTTGAACACAGTATCGAACGTACCTATTATGCCGTGGTCTACGGCCGGCCGGAACCGGCGACGGGGACGATAGAAGGCAATATTGCCCGCAGCCGGTTTGACCGCCAGAAAATGGCCATAAGCAAAACCGGAGGCAAGCCTGCGGTAACTCATTATCGTTGTCTGCAAAGCTTAAATGGTGTTGTCAGTCTGGTGCAGTGCAATCTGGAAACCGGCCGCACCCATCAGATAAGGGTGCATATGTCGTCCGTGGGCTGTCATCTGGTCGGTGACAGGCTGTATACGGGTGCCGGCAAAAACAGGCTTGCCGGGTTGCCGGACAACGTCTGCGGGGTTGTCCGCGCTTTTCCGCGGCAGGCGCTGCATGCGGCTTCGCTCGGCTTTGTCCATCCTCAACGCGGTGAAAAAATGCAGTTTTTTTCGCCTTTCCCGGAAGATATGCGCCTGCTTTTAGATGTCTGTGCACTAAATTTAGGTTATTCTCCAAAATAAAAACCGGGCATAAAAACAATCTTGCCGGCCGGCGCGGAGCCCTTTGGCCGGGAGGAGGAAGTTTATGGACAATCAGGTTGTTTTCGAGGCGGCGGATTTTTCGCCGGAAGTCAATTTATCACGCTATTTGCAGAATATTAAACGTTTTCCCGTTTTGTCGCCGGAAGAAGAGTATGAACTGGCCAAAGAATATGTCCGCACCCACGATGCCAAAATTTCGTACAGGCTTGTCACCTCGCATTTGCGGCTGGTGGTGAAAGTGGTGTCAAAATTTCGCGGCTACGGGCTGCCGACGGCGGAAATGATATCCGAAGGCAACATCGGTCTGCTCTATGCCGTGGACAGGTTTGACCCCGACAAGGGTTTTCGCTTTTCCACCTATGCCCTGTGGTGGATACGGGCGGCGGTGCAGAAATATGTGCTGAATTCGTGGTCTTTGGTCAAAATCGGGACGACGGCGGCGCAGAAAAAACTGTTTTTTAATCTGCGGAAAATGAAAAACCGTCTGAACCTGACCGATGATCGGGAAATGTCGCCGGAGATTATCGGCAACATTGCCCGCACCCTTGACGTCAGCGCGCAGGAGGTGACCGACATGAACACCCGGCTTCGGGCGCACGACGGATCGCTCAACATTCGGGTGGACGCCGCGACGGAAAACGGAGCGGAGCTTTTGGATTTTATTGCCGACTCCAAACCCAATCAGGAAGAAAAATTCGGCCGGACGGAGGTTTTCAATTATCGCAAAAAGCTGTTTACGCAGGCGCTCGGCTGTTTGAATCCGCGGGAGAAGGATATTTTGTTTAAGCGTCGTCTGTACGAAAAATCGGTAACGCTTGACGATTTGAGCAAGTCCTATGCCATTTCCAAGGAGCGCGTCCGTCAGATAGAGCTTAATTCCATCCGCAAAATCAGAAAAGCGGTTGAAGTTTTGCAGTAAAAGTGTCATAACTTAATTTAACGGACATAAATACGATAAGGAGAAGATGATGGCGCAAACAAACAACGGCGGGGCGGACGGCATGAATTTCGGCTACACCAAACCGGATGATTATCCCGAATGCATGTATGACGGGTTGACCGGCCTGCCGAGTTTTAATCTGTTTGAAGACCGGTTGCAGGTTGCTTTGACCAACGAAAAAGCAAAAAACCTGCGGTTGCGCCGCTTAAAAATTGCCGTAGTCGGCATAAAAATCGAAAATCTGGCCTCTTTTGCCGAAGGTTCCGCCCGCGACGACGTTATCCGGCAAACGGCCAGAGAACTGGTTGAACTGCTGCCCGAAAATTATACGGTGGCGCGCGGCATCAATTATCAGTTTTGGCTGATGATGCCGTATCTGGAAAGTCGCGAAGACGGCAAAGTGATTATCGAAAAAATAAAATCAACGCTTGCCAAACCGCTTTCCGCCGCCGGCGGCGTTTATCATCGGTCGTGCAAAATGGGCGCGGTTTTGTATGAGCACAACCCGGCCGACAGCGTGAACACTCTGGTAGGCAAAGCTATTTTTGCTCTCCAACGGGCGGAAGAAAACGGCAAAGACGTGGTTTATTTTTCCGAACTTGTCAATTCTTAGAATATCAGGCTTTCGCCGTGCCGAAGGATGCGTTCCGCGGCGTCGGTGTAGCTGCCGTCGTCATCGTGAACGACCAGCCCCGGCAAAATTTCCGTCGGTTGTCGGCTGTCTTTGCGGGCGCGTACCAAAACTCGGCCGGTAGCCTGTTTTGCCTTGGAATACAGGGGAAAAACGGTAATGGCGCCGGTTTTGCCGTGCAGGCAGGCGAGGATGGTGTCGAGAGCGTCGGTTTTGTTTATCATGTAAAGCCAGCCTTTTGGGCGCATCATTTTTAAGCAGAAGGCAATCCAGCCCGGCAGATCGAGACCGCTGAAATCGTGCGCGGCGGCTTTGCTGCGGTTGGGCGAAGGCATGGCGCCGCTGCCGTAAGGCGGATTGGTGACGACATGATGAAAGCTGCAGTTGGCAATGCCCGGCAGGGGTTTGCCGATGTCGCAGTTGACGTATCTCAGGTTGGCAAAGCCGTTGGCGGCGGCACTTCGGGCGGAAAGCTCCACCAGTCGGGGCTGAATTTCAAGCCCGGTAATGTCGCATTCGGGAAAACGATGAGCCAGACAGAGAGAGACGGCGCCGGTGCCCGAACCGACGTCAAGTATTTTTTCGCCGGCCGTCGCACTGTTGACGAACGCCGACAGAAACACCGCGTCAACGGCCGCGCGGTAGCCGTCGTCGGGTTGAAAAAGGCGCACCCTGCGGTTGAGCAGATAATCTTCGCTGAAACCGGCCATTTTCGCTGCGCCTATTCTTTTTCGCGGGCGGGGAAGGGCGCCTGCAGCGAGCGGATGACACTGGCGGCGATGTTGATGCTGCGCGAACGGTCGGCCAGATTTTCCCGCATGTCGAGGCGGTTCAGGCAGGTGTTGAGAATTTCCGCCGCGGCGGTCCATTCGTCGGCGGGCAGGCTGCCTTTGTCGCGGCGGTCGTAAATTTCGCTTAACATGCAGGAGTTGAGTTTGCCGCTCTCAGTCTGCGGGGTTTTGTCCGCGGTTGTCGCGGTGCAGCCGGCGGTCAATAAAACGGCCGTTGCGACCAGTATTTTCAATGTCATGTTTTCCTCGGTGGTTGAATTGTTATTTATCAAACTTTAACAGAATTTTGCAAAGATAAGGTTAATAAGCAAAAATATCTTTAAAACTGTTATTTTTTGATGGATTTTTGCGTTTTGCCGTGCTATAGAAACGGCAGAATTTTTTTTCTACTCGGCTTAACATTAACAAGGAAAAGATATGTCAGAAGTGAAAATGAAAATGATGGACGGCAACGAGGCCGCAGCCTCCGTTGCCCATCGTATGAACGAAGTCTGCGTCATCTACCCGATTACCCCGTCGTCGCCGATGGGCGAATGGGCCGACGCCTGGTCTGCCGCCAAACAGAAAAACCTGTGGGGCGTTGTGCCCGAAGTTCAGGAAATGCAGTCCGAAGCCGGCGCTGCCGGTGCCTGCCACGGTTCCATTCAGGCCGGTGCGCTGACCACCACCTTTACCGCTTCTCAGGGGCTGCTCCTGATGATCCCCAATATGTACAAAATCGCCGGCGAGCTGTCGCCTTTCGTGATGCATGTGGCGGCGCGTTCGCTGGCCTACCATGCGTTGTCGATTTTCGGTGACCACACCGACGTTATGGGTTGCCGCCAGACGGGTTTTGCCATGCTGGCCTCCAATTCGGTGCAGGAAGCCCACGACATGGCGGCCATCGCGCAGACCTCCACTTTGCGTTCGCGCGTGCCGTTCCTGCATTTCTTCGACGGTTTCCGCACCTCGCACGAAATCAAAAAAATCAAAGTGCTTTCCGATGACGATCTGCGGGCTATGCTTGAAGGCGTGGACTATGCTTTCAACGCCAAACACGCCCTCAGGCCGGAAGCTCCAGTTATCCGCGGTACGGCGCAGAACCCGGATGTGTTCTTCCAGGGACGCGAGGCCTGCAATTCCTATTACAACAAAGTTGAGGGCATTGTTCAGGAAGAGATGGACAAGTTTGCAAAAATTTCCGGCCGCCAGTATCATGTGGTCGACTACTACGGCGCAGCCGATGCCGACCAGGTTATCGTGATTATGGGCTCGGGCGGCGAAACGGTTGAAGAAACGATCGACTATCTCAATGCCAAAGGTTCCAAGCTCGGCGTTTTGAAAGTTCATCTCTATCGTCCGTTCCCGGAAAAATCTTTCCTGAAAGTTTTGCCGGCCACGGTCAAAGTCGTTTCCGTGCTCGACCGCACCAAGGAATCCGGCTCGATCGGCGAACCGCTCTATCTTGACGTGGTTGCCACGTTGACCCAGGCTTTTGCCAACGGCGAAATTGCCAATATGCCGAAAATCGTCGGCGGCCGCTACGGGCTGTCGTCCAAAGAATTTACGCCGGGCATGGTCAAGGCCGTTTACGACAACGGTTTTGCCGCACAGCCGATCAACGGTTTTTCGGTCGGCATTACCGATGACGTCACCCACAAATCGCTGGCGTTTGACGACTCGATCGACACCGAACCCAAAGACGTTGTCCGCGCCGTGTTTTTCGGTTTGGGTGCGGACGGCACGGTCGGCGCCAACAAAAACTCGATTAAGATTATTGCCGAAGACGCCGGCAAATACGGACAGGGCTATTTTGTTTACGACTCCCGCAAGTCCGGTTCGATGACCACGTCGCACCTGCGTTTTTCGGACAATCCGATTAAATCGGCCTATCTGATTAACAAAGCGGATTTTGTGGCCTGCCACCAGTTCCCCTTCATGAACAAGGTGGATATCTTGAAAATTGCCAAACCGGGCGCCACTTTCCTGTTGAACGCGCCGTATGATGCCGCCGAAGTGTGGAACCATCTGCCGGTTGAAGTGCAGGAAGAGATTATTTCCAAAAAGCTCAATTTCTACAGCATCAACGCGGTGGAAGTTGCCCGCGAAACCGGTATGGGACAGCGCATCAACACGGTTATGCAGACCTGTTTCTTCGCCATTTCCAACATTTTGCCGAAAGACGAAGCCATTGCGCAGATTAAGAATGCCATTAAGAAAACCTACAGCAAGAAGGGCGATGCCATCGTGCAAAAGAACTTTGCCGCCGTTGACGCCTCGCTTGCACATCTGCACAAAGTGGAATATCCGTCGTCGGTGACCTCGACCTTCCGTCGTCAGGCGCCGGTGCCGGCCGATGCTCCGGAATTTGTTAAAAAACTGACGGCCGAGCTGATTGCCGACCGCGGCAACGAACTGCCCGTTTCCGCTTTTGCGGAAGTGGCCGACGGCACCTGGCCGACCGGTACAACCCAGTATGAAAAACGCTGCATTGCAACCGAAATTCCGGTTTGGGACGCCGATACCTGCATCCAGTGCGGCAAATGTTCGCTGGTTTGCCCGCACGGCGTTATCCGGATGAAGATTGCTTCCGAAGAAGAGCTGAAAAACGCGCCGGCCGGCTTTAAGTCCGCCGCCTACAAAGGCAAGGAATTTGCCGGCAAACGGTTCATCTGGCAAATGTCGCCGGAAGACTGCACCGGTTGCGGCATCTGCGTTTCCGCCTGCCCGGCGAAAAACAAAGCCGAACCGGACAAAAAGGCCATCAATATGGACCATATCGAAAAACATCTGGAAGAACAGGTTGCCTGCTGGAATTTCTTTGAAACTCTGCCTTACGTAAAACGTACGGAAGTGGCCAAAAACCTGCCGAAGACCACGCAGATGATTCGTCCGCTGTTTGAATTTTCGGGCGCCTGTGCCGGCTGCGGCGAAACGCCTTATGTCAAACTTTTAACCCAGTTGTTCGGCGATCGGATGGTGGTGGCCAATGCGACCGGCTGCTCTTCGATTTATTCGGGCAACCTGCCGACCACGCCTTATGCCAAAGACGAAAAAGGTCATGGACCGGCCTGGGCAAACTCGTTGTTTGAGGACAATGCGGAGTTTGGTCTCGGCATGAGATTTTCGATTGATCAGCAAACGGCCTTTGCCAAACAGCTGCTTGAAAATCTGAAAGACAAAATCGGCGGCGAACTTGTCGAAAAGATTTTGAACAATCCGCAGTCAAACGATGTGGAGATTGACGCCCAGCGCGACAATGTTAAAGCTCTGCGCGAAAAACTGAAATCGGTTGACGGCGAAGAAGCCAAACACCTGAATGAGCTGGCCGATTATCTGATTAAGAAATCGGTGTGGATTCTGGGCGGCGACGGCTGGGCCTATGATATCGGTTTCGGCGGTTTGGATCATGCCATTGCGTCGGGTAAAAACATCAACATTCTGGTGATGGACACGGGCGTGTATTCCAACACCGGCGGCCAACAGTCGAAAGCCACCCCGATGGGCGCTTCGGCCAAATTTGCCACCGCCGGCAAGGCTCTGCCGAAAAAAGATTTGGGCATGATTGCCATGTCTTACGGCAATGTCTATGTGGCGCAGATTTCCGTCGGTGCCAATGACATGCAGACGATTAAGGCTTTGAACGAGGCGGAAGCCTATGACGGTCCGTCGCTGATCATTGCCTATTCGCACTGTATTGCCCAGGGCTTTAACCTGGCGGACGGTTTGCAGCACCAGAAGAACGCGGTGGAAACCGGCAGCTGGCCGCTGTTCCGCTACAATCCGGAAAATATCAGAGAAGGTAAGGCGCCGTTGATGCTTGACTCGAAGGCTCCGAGCCGTCCGCTTTCCGACTATATGGCAAACGAAACGCGTTTCCAAATCGTCAACAAGATGAATCCGGAACGTTATGAGACCCTGCTTAACAAGGCTCAGGAAAACGTTAAGGAAAAGCGCAGTCTGCTTGAACATATGGCGGAATACAAAGTCGAGGAAGAAGCTGATTCTTCGGCGGCGGAATAAGCTGTTTAGGTAATTCCGACAAGTAAGAGAGGGGCAACATTTGCCCCTCTCTTTTGCTTTTTTATGCGCTTTTTTGCCTGCAGAGAAGAAAAAACGGGGCGTGTGTGGTCGGGGCGGGCGGTATGAGCGGCGGCGTGTGGGACGGAAGCGGCGCAGGGGCGATGCGGGTGCCGCCGGCACGACAAGCAAGTTAACAAAACAGGTAGACAGCGAGCCGAGAGCGGTTTATATTCCGATTCACGGGAGGCGTGTCATTCTTTCAGAGTAAAGGGAATAAATGACAAATATTAATTTGCAAAAGACAGGACGGCTTTTATTTCTGCTTTTCAGGCTGTTGTGTTTTACGGCAGGGCTGGCGGTGATTGCCGGAATATGTTATGTTGTTTTTTTGTTGAATGATGATAAAGGCCGTTGCCTGAGCGAAGACGGCGGCGTGTGGGACGAAGAGCGGCAGGAATGCCGACAGGACTGTCTGACATGGAGCCGGGAAACCGGTTGTGTTCCCATAACGGAAGAAAATATCGATAAAAAAGAAAAAAATGCGTTGTGATTATTTGCAAAAAGCGGAATAGAAAATTTCCGCTTTTTTTGCAAGTTATCCCTATCTGGACTCCGTCGGCAATCGGACAATCGGTTGGGGCACCAATATCCAAAATCCGGAAAAACGCCGGCGCGTTCGTTGGAATAACGGGGTCAGCTACGAAGAAGCCGATCGGATTATGCGGGAAAATATCGATACGGAAGCCGGAGAAAATTATAAAGCATCACATTTTGAGCCTCTCACCGATCTCAGAATTTCCGATGCGGAAGCCGAGCGCTTATATAACCTGGATTACAATGTAGCGCTTGACGACGCCCGGAAAATTTTTCCCGATCTGGAAGAGATGCCGCCGATGTTGAAAGGTACCGTGGTTGACATGTCTTATAATCTGGGGGCCACTAAATTTAAGAAATATCGCAATTTTATCGGGGCTGTCAAAGACGGGCGATATGCCGACGCGGCGGCGGAAAGTTTCCGCGGCGGCGTGCAGCCGGAAAGAAACAGCTGGACGAGAGATCGCCTGCTGGCTTATGACCTTTATTTGCAGGAAAAGCACAAGCATGATCTGTTGCGGCAAATGAGGCAGGGGGTTGATATGCCGTATCTTCCGCAGACGGAATATTGGCCGCGCAAAGGATAATCCGGTTGACATAAGCGCCGACGTCGTATATGATTTCAATAAATAACAACCGAAAGTAATTGATAAATGAGGTTAAAACATATCATCATGCCGGCGCTTGTGCTGGTGCTGTTGTCAACGGGCGAAGTTTCGGCACGGCGGTTGAAGAATGAATTTTTTTACAACCGCCTGTGCAGTTCCAACAGATATATGGGGTGCTGTTCTCTGAACGAATTCGGCATCCGATGCAGTGATGAACCAACCCACAATGACAACCGTGAGTGGACATGTGTTTTGAGTAAAGACGAAGGGGCACATGTTCGTTACGAATGTCAGCGATTGGGTTGGGATCAAAAATTTTTGGTTGATGTATATTCCGTAGGTTTGGGCAAAGACGGCAAATGCGGTGTTCGTCTTCGTTCGGAAATGGTGAGAGACGGGTACAGATATAAAATATATAAGGATGAAGATTTTTTACACCGCAGCAACGGCATTTTGGACAGATATCTGACGGCGGAAACGACGGATTGCGGGGCAACGATGATGCCGCCGCCGTTAAAAAGGAAATGGCGGCATGCGCCGGCGGCCGAGACGGATAAATTTAAGAATCCCATATTCGGAGAATATTGCTGGTCCGGTAAAAGTGAAGAGGTAAGACTTTATCCCGATAAGATTATTGAATACAGTCAATATGATGTGGGCGAAGTGGAGTGTCTTCTGATTGAAAATGAAGCCGGGCGGATAATGTATGAATGTGATGATCGTTATTATGATGATCTGGAGCATTACGGCGGCAAAGATTATTGGCTTTATGAGTTAAAGTATGTAGAAGGGGTAGGCTACATTGAATCCATGACCCAAAAGATCTATGATAAGATCGGAAGTAACTTCAGCAGTCTTCGGTGGTACAGCGGCATCTCTTTTGGCGACTCCTGTGAAAATTCAAAACGTTTTGGTTTGTCGCCGGCCGCAAAAAACGATAACAACCGAAAGTAATTGAGAAATGAAGTTAAAACATCTCATCACGTCGGCGCTTGCACTAGTGCTGTTGTCAACGGGCGATAAGAAGTACGGCGCGCCCAAAAGAAGCTTGTCGGCGTTGCCGTCATTTTTGCTCTGCGGCGCATCAAAGAAACAACGTTAATTTCCTTCTTTTGCCCTTTACAAAAATGTTTCGGGCAGGCATAATAAGGCGTATCGGCAAAGGAGGTTTTTTATGACGGAAAGTTCCTTCTGTCTGCACAATGCAACCGTTTATACCGGTTTTTCGGTGATGAAAAACTGCGCGGTTTATATCAAAGATGGCAAAATCGCCGATGTTTACAACGAACGGCGGTTTCGGCAAAAAATTTTTTCCGACAAAACGCGGGTGATTGATATGCTCGGGGCAAATATTCTGCCCGGTTTTATCGACACGCATATTCATGGCAGCGGCGGTTTCAGCACCGACGACGCCGATTATCGCGCCATTCTCGGCATGTCGGATTTTCTGGCGGGCGAGGGAGTTACGGCCTTTATCCCCACCATCAGCGCCACGCCGGAAAAGGAGTTGATGAAAAAAATTGACGCGGTTTTGAAGGCTATGAGCAAGGAAAAAGGCGCCAAAATTCTGGGGTTGCATCTGGAAGGGCCGTTTTTGTCGCCGGAGCGTATCGGCGGCCAGCTGGCGGAAGGCCTGTCGCCGGTCGATATGCGGCTGATGGAGCGTATTTATAAAGCCGGCAAAGGCAAAATTATCAATATGACGGTAGCGCCCGAGCTGAAAAACATGCGCGAGCTTGCTCTTTACTGTCTGGAAAAGGGGATTGTTTTGCAGGCCGGGCATACCAATGCCACTTACGAGCAGATGATAGAAGGCATGCAGGTCGACATTATGCATCTGACACATATGTTCAACGCCATGCGGCCGCTGCATCATCGGGAGCCCGGGGTGGTCGGCGCGGGGTTGATACATCGGGAAATTTCCTGCGAGTTTATCGGCGACGGCGTGCACACCAATCCGAACCTGATTAAGCTGCTGCTGCAGAACAAAACGGCCGACAAGCTGGTGCTGGTGACGGACGCGCTGAAATATGCCCATGCCGAGCCGCCGGCCGATGCCGATTTTTATTTTGACAAATGCTTCAAGCGCAAGGCGGACGACGTTATCATCGGTTCGGGTATTACCATGCACGACGGTTTTTGCAATCTGATTGCCTGCGGGGTGAGCCCCGAAGACGCGGTGCGGATGGCCTCGGCCAACCCAGCGCGGATTATGCGCCAAAGCGGGAGGGGAATGCTTATCCCCGGCTATGCGGCGGATTTGAACATAACGGATAAAAACTTTAACCTGGTCGACACCATGGTCGGCGGAAAATTTGTACGGGAGAAACAAGCATGAGAGTGATTATCAAGGACAACTACGACGACTGTTCCCTGTGGGCGGCAAACTATGTGGCATATAAAATAAAAGCGTTTCGTCCCACGCGGCAAAGGCCGTTCGTGCTCGGTCTGCCCACCGGTTCCACGCCGCTCGGCATGTATAAGCTGCTGATAGAGATGGTGAAGGAAGGAAGGCTCTCTTTTGCCGATGTCGTTACTTTTAATATGGACGAATATATCGGCCTGCCGCCGGCGCACCCGCAAAGCTACCATTATTTTATGGAGGAAAATTTTTTCCGCCATATAGACATTCGGCCGGAAAACATCAACCTTTTGAACGGCATGACCCGCGATTTCGGCAAAGAATGCGCCGAATATGAAGACAAAATCCGCAAATACGGCAAAATTAACCTGTTTATCGGCGGGGTCGGCGAAGACGGGCATATCGCTTTTAACGAACCGGCGTCGTCGCTTTCCTCGCGCACCAGGGTCAAGACGCTGACGCGCGACACCATCAAAGCCAATTCACGCTTTTTTGACGGCGACGAAAGCAGGGTGCCGACCATGGCGCTGACGGTCGGCGTCGGCACCATTATGGATGCCGAAGAAGTGATGATTATTGCCACCGGTGCCAAAAAGGCGCGGGCCATGCATCATGCCATCGAATGCGGGGTTAACCATATGTGGCCGGTGAGCATGTTGCAGATGCACCGCTACGGCATTGTTGTCTGCGATGAGGCGGCGGCCAGCGAGTTGAAAGCCGACAGCGTGCGCTATTTTAAGGATATAGAAGGGCGCAAGGTCCCCAAAGCCGGCGAATAGAAGAGATTTTTTTTCCGTTTTTCGGGCAGCGGGACGAGCTTTTTTCCGGGTACTTTTGCGGGCTTGCCAAACGGTGTTTTTTTTCGTATATTCCTGCCATATTGAAAGGAACAAAGCAAAATGGCGGAAGTGGTTACGTTCGGCTGCCGGATAAACAGCTATGAATCGGAAATATTGAAAGAAAAACTGGCCGGGGTTGACAATCTGGTGATTGTCAACAGTTGTGCGGTAACGCGAGAAGCGGAGCGCCAGTGCCGGCAGGCGGTGCGCAAGCTGCGGCGGGAGAACCCCGCGGCCAAAATCGTGGTTACCGGCTGCGCCGCGCAGGTTAATCCGCAGTCTTTTGCGCGCATGCCGGAGGTCGATCTGGTGCTCGGCAACCGCGAAAAGGCGGCGCTTGAAAAATATATTGCCGGCGAAATCGGCGAAAAGACGATTGTCGGCGATATTTTCAGCTATGACCGATATGACAATTATGTCATTACCGGTTTTGAGGGCAGGGAACGGGCTTTCGTGCAGATTCAGCAGGGTTGCGACCACCGTTGCACCTATTGCATTGTGCCCTTTGCCCGCGGCAACAACCGTTCGGTGCCCGAAGAAGAAATATTGCGGCAAATCGGGGTGCTTTTGGCAAAGGGGTTTAAGGAAATCTGCCTGACCGGTGTCGACGCCTGTTCGTACAGGCCTTCTTTTTCCGGGCTGGTTAAGGCGATTTTGCAAAAATTTCCCGCTTTGCCGTCGCTGCAGTTCGGTTCGTTGGATCCGGCCGCGGTGGATGACGAGTTTATCGCGCTGGTCGGAAAACATAAAAACATATATCCGCATTTTCATCTGTCGGTGCAGTCGGGCGATAACCTTGTTTTGAAACGGATGCGTCGGCGCCATTGCCGCGAAGACGTGATTGCGCTGTGTGCGAAAATCCGCGCTGTGCGGCCGGAAGCCACCTTCGGCGCGGATTTTATCTGCGGTTTTCCGACCGAAAGCGGGGAGGCATTTGCCAATACGCTGCGGTTGGTTGACGAGGCGGGCATCAGTCGGCTGCATGTGTTTCCCTATTCCGAACGGCCGGGCACGCCGGCGGCATTGATGCCGCAGCTGCCGATGGAAGTTCGCCGCGAAAGGGCAAAAATTTTGCGAGAAAAAGGAGAAGTTGTCGATGGTTAGCTGGATTGAAAAAATCGGTTTGGGCTTAAGAAAGTCGTCGCAGAAAATCGGCGGCGGCATAAGCGCGATATTTACCCGCAAAAAGCTTGACGCCGAAACTCTGGACGAGCTGGAAGAGCTGTTGATTACCGCGGACATGGGGGTAAAAACGGCGGCCAAAATTGTGGCGGCGTTTGGCAAAATGCGTCAGGACAGGGAAATTTCCGATCAGGAAATCCGCGCCAAACTGGCGGAAGAAATCGGGAAAATTCTCCTGCCGACGGAAAAGAAATTTGTTGTCGACCGCGGCCGAAAGCCCTTTGTGATTCTGTTTGCCGGCGTGAACGGCGCGGGCAAAACCACAACCATCGGCAAGCTGGCGACAAAGTTGAAGAAACAGGGCTTAAAAGTGTCTTTGATTGCCGGCGATACTTTTCGTGCGGCGGCGGTCGAACAGTTGCGGGCCTGGGGAGAGCGCGCCGGGGTGCGGGTTTTTGCCGGCGCCGACGGTTGTGACAGTGCCGGACTTTGTTTTGACGGGCTGCAAAAAGCCATGGCCGAGGGCGACGACGTGGTGTTTGTCGACACCGCCGGTCGCCTGCAAAACAAAAGCGGCCTGATGGATGAGTTGAAAAAAATGGTACGGGTGATGCAAAAAGTGATTGCCGACACGCCGCACGAATGTTTGCTTGTGCTTGATGCCACCACCGGACAAAATGCGCTGTCGCAGGTGGAGATTTTCAAGCAATGCGTGCCGCTGACCGGGCTGGTGATGACCAAGCTGGACGGCACCGCCAAAGGAGGCGTGCTGGCGGCCATTGCCGGAGAAAACCCGACGCCGGTTTATTTTATCGGCGTGGGCGAGGGGGTTGACGATTTGGACGAATTCAATGCCGCCGCCTATGCCCGCGCGCTGGTGGGGCTGTCATGACGCAGGTTTATTTCGTGCGGCACAATTTTTTGCACTACATGGAGCAAAATAAAGGGGAAAGCGACGCCGATTTTGAGCAAAGGAAGGCCGCGCCCGAGTGGAACTTTGCACAGCAGATGCTGGCGGATATGATAGGGATTGACGACAGCCTGCTGACCTTCTGAACCGGAGAGCCCAAACGCTATATATACGGCGTGATTTTGCCGACAGGCAGACAGTTTTTCAAACAAATATTTGACAAAAAACAGACAAACTGATATAATACCCTTGTTTATTTAAGGGTATGTTGATTATTAGGTTAATTTTTTGGTTGTTGCCGGGGTTAAAGTTTTTTAGCTCTGAGGTAATGATTGGGAGATTTTGGCCGAATATGAAGTAACTCATTAAGTAGGCAGTTTTCCGGATGGTTTTTCCATCGTCTCCCGGAAAGCTTTTTAAGATTATCCCAATCGGAGACTTGGGCGCCATTAAAAACTTTAAAGATATGGCAACAGAAAAAAATTCAAAAGGGAGTGTAAAAAAAATTTTCAGCGCATGCTGGAAGGTAGTTGAAAACATCGGCAAGGGGATTGGCAAGGGGATTTTAATAACGATTGTCCTCATCGGGATGATCCTTTTCTGGTTCAACCCGATATTTTTCCTGCCGATCAGCCTGCTGGCTCCGAAAGCCGCGGCCGACAGTCTGTATGACCTCGATATTGAGATCTTTTCAGACTTTTGGCGGGCGTTTTACCAGCCATGGGTCGCCATTTTGCCGATGAGGTGGAAAAAGCATTTCATGGCAGTGCGGGGCATCAGCGAGTATTCGCCTCATACGCAGGTGAAGTACTATCGTCTGGCCGCCGCCGAGGAAAAGGATAATATCCTCGGTAAGATGACCATCGCGGCTCAGAGCGAGCTGTGGAAGTTCGGTAACGCCGATGAGCGAATCAGGCTCGCCGGCAATGGTTACCGTCCGACCATAAGCCAACTGCGGGCGCTGGATACCGTTGTGCTGGAGCACGTTCTGGTTGCTTACGGCAAGGCAAGAAATACCTTTTCGGAGGATATTCTGAACCTGTTGATTGACCGGAACTTAGGTAACCTGTTTTTCGGTCACGTGAGAAAAAACGGTCTGTCACCGCGAGTGATTAACCGTATCTTTTCCGGGCGTGACATAAAAAAAGAGGATGTTCAGGGTTGGATTGCGGCAACGCAGGAAGCCTTGGAGTGTTTCTCCGAAAGACAAACGGTTACTCGTTCTCAGCAGCCGGGAAACGTAGCCGAATGGGAACTCTTCCTGAAAGAAATAAAAGAATCAGGAAAGGAGCTTAACCCGTCGGCACAGTGCCTGATGAGCATAGCTCAGTATATTGAATTCCATAAAATGGGATTCAATCTGAGCAGGGAGGTCATCTATTATTTCCTGTCTCTCGGACAGGAAACAATATGCAAATACATCTTTGCATATGAGCCGGCCGAATCGTTTACCGACAAGGCGAAGGCTCTGATAGATGCCAACCCGAAGCTCAAAAGCTGGCAGCTTCTCTCGGTCGCAGAGGCGTAACACTCTTTTTTGAAAAAAATTAAGCGCTTTCCTCCGGCAACGGAGGAGGGCGCTTTTTTGTATCCCAAAAACCACCGGTCAGCCGGCGGAGCCTTTTTGCGGGTTGTTTGTAAAGCGTCGGTCGGCGGTGCCTGTCAGATTTTGCCGGCAGCAAGGGCTTTGCGGTAAACTTTTTTCATCATGGTGGAAAAGGGATATTGATCCAGCTCAAAGGGGGCGACAAAAATGCCGTCTGCTATCGGCGACTCGTCCGTTTGCCGGCAGTATATTGTCAGGGTCTGGCGGATGTGGGTAAAAACGTGTGTTATCTGCAAGTCCGACGCGTGAGCAAGCGGCAAAGGCAGGCAGCCCTCGGCCGTCCACGGAAATTCCCAGAGTCCCGAAAGCAGCCCCTTTTCGCTGCGCCGGCGGATGAGAATGCGCCCGGCGGAATCGGTTATCAGATAAACGGCGCCGCTTTTTTCCTGTTTGGCGATTTTGCTTTGGGCGGGAATTTGCTCCACATCCGGCCGTCCGCGTGAAAGACAGGCGCTTTGCCACGGACAGAGCAGGCATTGCGGTTTTTTCGGGGTGCAGACGGTGGCGCCCAGATCCATGATGGCCGAGGCATAGTCCGCCGGCCGGCGGCAGTCGGTTATGGCGACGGCCTTGTCGGCAATAAGCTTTTTCATGCTTGCCGCAGGCGCAGTCAGATGATACAGCCGACAGATGATGCGGGTGACGTTGCCGTCCACCACCGTTTCCGGCATATTAAAAGCCAGAGCGAGAAAACTTGCCGCCGTGTAGGCGCCGAAACCTTTCAGTTTTTGCACTTCTGCGCGGGTGCGGGGAAATTTGCCGCCATGGTCGCGGACGACGGTTTTGGCTGTTTCGTGCAAAGAGCGCGCGCGGCTGTAGTAGCCCAGCCCCTGCCAGAGGGAAAAAACTTCCTCTTCCGTGGCGCTGGCCAGACTTTCTACCGTCGGTAAACGGCGCATAAAACGTTCAAAATAGCCGAGCACGGTTTTGACCGTTGTCTGCTGGAGCATGAATTCGGAAACAAAAACGGCATACGGGTCGGGATGCGCGCCGCCCTTTATCCGCCAGGGAAGGCTGCGCCCGTTGAGTTCATACCAGTCCAGGAGCCGCGCCGATAAATCGTTTTCTTTCATAATGCATGCAGCATAGCGCAGGTTGGTCGCAAATGTCCATCTTTTTTGTTTTATCGTTGACTTTTCGGGGAATAATCATTACACTGACCATGTTGTTAAAAATTATTGTTTCACTAATAAAGTCTGCCAAGTAAAGTAGGCAGCATTATTTTTTATGATAGTTGTGATTATACAGATTATCTCTTTGGCTTTTGCCGTCGCGGCCGTAGTTTTAGGCGCAATCGGCGTATGTTGCGGTTTGAAGGCGCGCCGGGAGTTGAAAAAATTGCAAAACGAAGGGAAAAACGACGAGGAAGATTATGTCTGATGAAGCTTTTGTCCCGTCGGTTTTCCTTTCTTGACAAAAAACAAAAAAATTTGTACATTGAAAGCAGGTAATTTAATTATTTATTCTAACTAAAAACACTTATGAAAGCGATTGTACAAGAAGTCTTTGATACCAAAGACGGGTATTGGGAAGTTGTTGCCCAGACCAAAGAAGGAAAAGTCGCCCGCTGCTACGTTGAAAAAAGTTGCGAGCAGCCGAAGAAAGGGGACGAACTGACACTCTATTACCGCGGTACGACGGTAGTTTATGTAGAGCTGAACGGTAAAAACGTATATCACAGTCCCTGCGTGTATTAATAAAATTTTCTGCATTTTACGGCCTTCCCTAAAAAGGAAGGCCGTTTGCATCATGAAGCGGAGATTTTTGTCAGCCGATAAACACCGGTTCGGCAAAAACGGCCACCATTTTTCGTTGCAGCCTTTTGCAGGCGGCCAGGCAGTCGCTGAAATTCTGGTAGGGCGTGGGCAAAACCGTATCGTTTAATTTGACGTACCACATGATTGTTCTCCCTCATTGGCGGTTGCGTTCAGTTTTTGTATCAGGGTTTGCATGTTAAGCGGCGTAGGTTGCGCTTCGGGCAACCTGTGCAAAATTTCCATGGCCGTGAAGCAGATTTTGGAAAAACTCCGGTGACGGTCGACGATATATTTCTTTTTATCCGCCTGCCAGATATCGACGATGCACATGCCGCTCAGGGGCGAGCCGCCGGCGTGGTAGAAAAAGCTGTTTTCTTCCCGCCAGCCGTTTTGTTCCCACAAAGTGAGCAGACCGCCGAGCGTAATCGGTGTTCGGCCGACATAGAGGCCTTCGATGGCAACGCCTCTGATGAGGATGTTGCGCATATCGGCGTCGGCCATAATCCGTTCTTTGTTGTTTAAGATGAGATCCAGGTTCAGAAAAAGCCGCCCGAGTTCTTCTTTGTCCGGTTCGGTGGCTTTCATGACATATTTCAACATGTGATATTCTCCTTGTTTAGTCCTTTTTGTGCGGGACAATTCAGGTTAAATCCGCAGGAAACGTTTTATTTCGTTTCTGTTTTCTTTGTAGCATACGGGCGCGCTGCCGTCAAGCAGCCGGAAAATTAAAAGTTGGAAAAGCAAAATTAAAAGTCGAAGCGGAGCGTGATTCATGAAAAAACGCCGGCAAAAACCGGCGTTTTCGGGGTGTGGTCGGGCAAATGCCCGGTCTTATTTATATCTCCACCAGATTATATTTGCGGCTGCCCATTTTGAGCTTGTCCATATATTCCAGCTGGTGCAAACCGGAGCGGGATTCGATGCGCTCTACCAGATCGTGCTTGTCTTTTTCCGGCAGGGCATAAACCATGTCGACGGAAGCCTGATCGACGGCCAGAATATCCGTTGAGGCCAAAATGCCGATGTTCGGCGCGGTCGGTTTGGCGCCGTGGGCGTCACAATCGCAGTCGACCGACATATTTTTTAAGACATTGAGATAAGTTATATGTTTGCCGAAATGGTCGGCAACGGCCTTGCCGCCTTCCACCATGCGTTCCAGAAAGGCTTTGCCGGTCGGCCAGCCGGCGCCGTGCAGCTGGGCTTTGCCCACTTTGCCCGAGGCGCAGCCGATGGCAATGTTTTTCAGCGAGCCGCCGAAACCGCCCATGGCATGACCTTTGAAATGGGTGTAGACAACCATCGAATCGTAATTTTTGATATGCTTGCCGACCGCCACTTCCTGCAGACGGTGACCGCCTTTTATCGGCAGGTTGACATCGCCGTCGGCGTCCATAATGTCTACCGGACAAAAAGTCCAGCCGTTGGTTTTAAGCGTTTCCAGATGTCCTTCGGTGGTCTGCCGCGGGCTGGCGTATAAAACGTTGCATTCCACAATGGTGCTGTTCGGGATATGCGCCTGCAGGGCTTTAGCCAGTTCGCGGGGCAAAAGGTTGGGGCCGTTCGGTTCGCCGGTGTGGAGTTTGATGGCCGTTTTTCCGCCGATGCCGGCGTTTACTTTGTCATATAGCCTGAGCAGTCCTTCCGGGCTGATGTCGCGGGTAAAATAAACCGTCGGCAGGTTGTTGCCGTCGGTTACGGCTGCCGCCGATGCCCGGCCGATGCCTTTGACGCCGCCGAACAGACCGAGCACGGCCGCGCTGACGGATAGTTTGCAGAAATCTCTTCTTTTCATGTTTCCCCCATGCGTTTGTTTGCGAGATAATCTTATCCTATCCTTTAGAGCATACTCCAAGTCAAGATGTTTTTGCCCGGAAAATCGAAATAATGATTGCGGGGAAAAGATTTTTTTCAAAACGCAAACCGCAGTCCGCAGCCGAATTCCCAGGGAATGTTTTCTTTGCTGCCGAGGCGGGTGGCGGCTTCGGCATAAAGCGACCAGTCTTCTTTGAAAGCGGCGTTAATCCCCAAGCCGAATTCGTAATGCAGGGAAGAGATTTTTTCGTTGAAAGCGTAGTCCGCAACTTTGACGGTGGTTTTGCCGTCCCAGTCGTAGAGCAGGCGGAATCGGGCGTAGGGTTCGATTTGGCCGCCGTTGTCGGACGTGAAAATCCGGCCGACGGCAAGACCGGCGCCGGCGCTTAGGTAATCGGAAGTCGAGGTTTTGACTTCGGTGTTGAAATTGGTGCGGTAGCGGATGCCGTCAACCGCCATGTAATCAAGCAAAAGAGAGGTTTCCGCGTACCAGCCGCCGGCCAGTTCAAAACGCCGTCCGGCTTCCGCGGCCGCCTGACGGCCGTTGGTGTCATATTTGCCGAGAACAGCGGTGCTGTCCGGCTTGTGCGCGCTGATTTTCTGACGGTGCCAAAACCAGCTGCCGACAAAATCCGCAAACCAGCCGCCGCCGGCATTGTAAGCGGCATAGAGGCCGAGGCTGCCGGTTTTGCCGATGCCGGAACCAGCGCGGTCATATTTTTGACGGGCGTGGGTATAGCCGCCGAAGATGCCGATATGAAAAATTTTTTCGCCGTTTTGCCATAGGGTTTGCCCGTAGCCGATTTCCGTGCCGTAGGTTTCGAGCCGGCTTTTGCTGTCGTCTTTGAAACGGAATTTTATTTTTTTTCCAAGTCCTTTAATCCACAGCCCGCGGCTGTTTTCGGGGTTTTTGCGGGTTGTCCGCAGATGACCGTAAACCGGGCTTAAATGCGTGTAAAACAAAGAGGCCAGAGCGGCATAGGTGTTTTTGGCAACAATGGTCATGTCGTTTGCCTGTTTGGTTTTGACCAGCATCCAGCTGCCGTCTTCCTGTCGTTCCAGGTTATAGAGGAGGGCGCCGGCGTCGGCCGCGCCGCCGATAAGATGAAAGGAATCGCCGGCGGCGGCGCTTTCGTCAATAATCGTAAATTTTTCCGGCAGATTGCCGTCGGCGCTGTAGTCGTGTATCGCGAGGCCGAAACTGCCGCTGCCGTCATCAATGACGATGCGGTCGGAAAGCCCCGCGGACAGATTGCTGCTGACGTAAAAATTGCCGCTGCCCTCCAGACGGCCGAAATGCAGGGTGGAAAAGCCGGCTTTGCGGGACAGGCGAACCGTGCCGCCGTCCAGATTGAGCGCGGAAATATCGTTGCTGCCCGCCACATACAGGCTGCCGCCGCTGATTTGTGTCGTGCCGCTCAGACTGCCGCCGGCGTCAAGGTTGACGGCGCCGCCGTTTTCGACAACGGCGTTTTCCGCCGCGCCGCCGGCCGCAATCTGCAGCACGCCGCGACTGCCGACAAGGGGAGAAAGCGCCCGTCCGCCGTTTTCGACCGCCAGCAGGCCATAGGCGGATATTTCCGTGTTTTCGGCAATTCCGCCAGCGGCCGCCAGCTGAATGCCGCGCGCTAAAATCGAAGTGTTGAGCGCCTTGCCGCCGGTGCCGATATATTGCAGACCGTTATAGGTGACAATGGCGTTTTCCGCCGTGCCGCCGGCCGCGATTTCCTGCACGCCGCCGTTCCACATGCCGGAACCGAAAGCTTTGCCGCCGTCTTCGACAATTTGTCGTCCGTTGTTTAAGATTTGCGTGTTGGCCGCGGTGCCGGAAAGATTTTGGCGGGAACCGGCGCCGTCAATTATCGTGTCGCATACCTCTCCGCCGGCACGGACTTCCTGCACGCCGCCGTTTGTCAGGCGGCTGCCTTCCGCCTGTCCGCCGTCGTTGACCTGTTCCGTTCCGCCTGCGGAAATGACGCTGCCGATCGACCGGCCTTCGCCGTGTACGGTCTGACGACCGCCGTTGACGCGGCTTTGTTCGGCGTTGCCGTAAATATGCAGACTGCCTGCGGAAACAATGCTGTCGGCGGCAACGGCGTCTTTGTCAACATCCATGCTGCCGCCGTCAATCAGCGTGCCCGTCGCTTCCGCGCCGCCGGCAATGATGATGCTGCCGTCGTTTTCCGCTTTGGCGTTTTCAACGCTGCCGTAAACGCGCAAAAAACTTTCCTCGCCGGAAACAACGGTGCCGAGCGCTTTGCCGCCTTCGTCAACCTGCTGGACGCCGGCGGTGATTTTGGCGTTTTCCGCTTGTCCGCCGGCGCGGATCTCCTGGGTGCCGCCGTTGATAACGGCGTTGTAATCGTTGCCGGAAACATAAAAATATCCGCCGTTTAAGGAGGCGGCGAAGGATTTTCCGCCGGCAGCCACCGTCAAACTGCCGCCGTTAAGGACGGCGTTTTCGCTGACGCCGCCGGTGCGCACGGTTGCCGAAGCGCGGGAATCGATAACGCTGCCGACGGCCCGTCCGCTTATGGTTTGCACCGCCGAGTACCAAAGATGAGTGTTGTAAGCCGTGCCGCCCGCCATTATCTGCTGGCTGCCGTAGGGATAAATATCGCTGTTGCGGGCAATGCCGCCCGCCATTATCTGCTGCACGCCGGAAACGGCAAAATTGTCCGCTTCGCCGTAAACCAGCTGAGTGACGACGCTGTTGACGCTGCCCCCGCTCTGCATGCTGCCGGCGGGAATTTCGACGGTTATGGCGCGGACGGTCAGGGGAAAGGCGCTTAAACTTAAACATAAAACGGTGATAATTTTTCTCATGCGGATTGTTTCCTTTTTTCGCTGTAAAATCAAAACAGACATATAATCGTCGAAAACAAAATTTTAAGGGGACAAACCGTTTGGGATAGTTGCAATTTGCTGTTGCGAAATTGTCAGATTGTGGTAGCTTTATGCTTTGAAGTAAGGCTCGGTTGTCCGGCAAAAGCAAAAATCCGGACGAGCAAAAAGGAGTTTTGATGTCTGATTTTACGGTTCTTGAATTATTGCTGCTGCAATTTGTTCTTATCTTTCTTAACGCCGTTTTTGCCTGCGCGGAAATTGCCGTCATCTCGGCCAACGTGGTCAAGTTGAAAAAAATGTCCGAAGAAGGCGACCGGCGCGCCAAACGCCTGTTGGCGCTGACCGAAACGCCGGCGCGTTTTCTGGCGACCATTCAGGTGGCGATTACGCTGGCGGGTTTTTTGGGCAGCGCCTTTGCCGCCGACAATTTTTCCGACCGGGTGGTCGATTGGCTGGTTGAAGCCGGGGTTACCGTTTCTCCCGCCAAACTTGACGTGTTGGCGGTTATCGGCATCACGCTGATTTTGTCTTATATAACGCTTATTTTCGGCGAGTTGGTGCCGAAGCGGATTGCCATGCAGGATGCCGAAAAAGTGGGGCTGTCGATGTCGGGGCTGCTCTATGTGACGGCCAAAACCTTTGCGCCGCTCGTGTGGCTGCTTACCGTTTCCACCAACGGCGTTTTGCGGCTGCTCGGCATTCCGCCGGAAACCAAAGACGAAAAAGTAACCGAGGAAGAAATCAGAATTATGGTGGATGCCGGCAGCGAAAGCGGCACCATCGACGATATTGAGCAAAAACTTATCCACAACGTGTTTGAGTTTGACGACAAACTGGTGGAAGAGGTGATGACGCACCGTACCGAGGTGGCCTTTTTGAACGCGGAAGAAGAGCTTGCCGCCTGGGAGCGAAAAATGATAGACACCAGGCATTCGGTGTATCCGGTCTTTCGCGGCAATACCGACCATGTTGTCGGTGCGCTCAGCATCAAAGACTATTTCAAATATAAAAATTACGGTCGCGAAACGGTGCTTGCGGAAGCCGTAAAGCCGGCGCAGTTTGTGCCCGAAACACAGCATATCGACGACTTGTTCCAAAACATGAAAAAAAGCCGCAACCATTTTGCCGTGGTGGTGGACGAATATGGCGGCGTTGACGGTATTGTGACCATGAAAGACCTGCTTAAAGAACTGGTGGGCGATTTGGAAGACGATTTCAGCCAGCCGCCGGCCGCGCCGGAGGTGGAGCAGATAGACGACAACCGTTGGCATATCCGCGGCAGCGCGGACATTGACGAGGCCGCCGCCGCTTTGGGCGTTTCGTTGCCGGCAGACGAATGTGATACGTTCGGCGGGTTTGTGTTGTCGCTGATGAGCAGCATTCCCGAAAACAAAACCAATATCGAGCTGGTTTATCAGGATATGCGTATCCGCGTGGTGCGGGCGGAAGGCCACAAGATTGAGGACACCATCGTCTGGTTTGACAAAAAGACGACGGAAGACAAAGCGGCGGCGGACAAATAAAAATCGCGGCGCCGATATTTGTCCGGCTGCCGTATAAGCTTCTGAAATTAAAGAGGCGGCCGGTGCGCAAGGATAAGTAAGAAACATAGTTTTGCCTTTTCGGAGCCGGAGCAAAACTTTTGTTGAAAAAATATAAGACAAATATTGACAAAACCGAGCGGACGAGATATACTGACATCATCAATTCATCAAATTGCAGCAACATGAGGTTGATCATGAGAAAAAAAGCCAATGAAACCCAACAGCCCGAAGAAGCCAAAATCAAACTGTGGCCGCCGCGCCCGTTCGACGACAAGTCTTTCAAAGACATGTTGGTTAAAAACGTGTTTGAAAACGATCCCGAATATGTGACCGACGTTGCCCTGCGCAGCGGGTTGAGTTCCGAAAAAGACATGCCCGCTTTGGAGCAGGCCGTCTATGACGAACAGATGTCGGTGATTGTCGAAAAATGTATTGAAACCGCGCTGGACGAAAATACGGTGGAAACATACGGCCTGCTGCAAAACATTTGCAATTTCGATGAAAAGGATATGGCTTATATGGCAACGGTCGAAGGCGAAGATCTGCCCGCCAACGTTGTCAAATACATCGATCGCCGGTTGGAAAACGTCACTTATCTTTCTCCGGTGTTGAAATTTACCCGCGCCGTCAACGAGGCCGTTTTGTTTTCGACGAGCGACGCGCCGGGGTTTACTTCCTATAAAGCAAACCAGTTGAAGGAACAGTTTGAAAACACCGGCCTGTATCTGTCGGAAGACGAAAAGGGCAAGCTTTATTTCATTGCTTCCAAAATGTACCGCAAACTCAGCGCCAACAATCCGCTTGCCAACGATATCGCAAGCGAGCAGGAATGCGAATGTCTGCGCAAAGTGTTGGCTTTGAGCGCGGATTATAATCTGATTTCCTATTGTCAAAACCGGTTGCCGACGGATAAAAAAGATAAAAGCGTGGTGCGCGCTTATAAACATGCTTTGACCAAAACCAAAAATCGCGGCGATTTGTACAAAATCAATGCCGAGCTTGGCAATCTGTATGCCGCGCGCTCGCGTACCATCGGTTTTACCACGCCGAATTCGGATAAAAACACGTCATCCGCCAAAGCGGTGAAATATATGCTGAGCGCCTATCGCTATGCCGCCAAAGAAGACAAGTTGCCGTTGTTGAAAAAAATTGCCGACGTGCAGCTTTCTACCGGAAGTTTGGAAGACTGGAAAAGCACCAAAAGCGTGATTGCCTATAAGTTTTTGAAAAACGAAGAGCGCTGCTATGCCCTGAACGCTATCGGCGATCGGACGGGAGATATCAGTTACTATGAACAGTCGGTGGCCGAATGTCAAAAAAGCAAAATGCCGAAGATGGCAAAGCTCAGCGTTCTGGAGATAACTTATGAGAAACTTTGCCGACAGACGGCCGATGCGCAACAAAAACAGGAACTGCAGCAAAAATTGCAGGAAATTCGGAACGAAAAGAAAACCGCCGTTTATGATTTTTTGAACGGTGATCGGCGAAAAGGCAGCGGTCGCCAGTAAACAAACGGAGCAGACAAACGGGCAAAGGCAAAACTTTTGCCCGTTATTTTTTTTGTATCCCGAAAACAACGCACCGGCTGCGCGGTTTCAAAGGGGGGATTTTTTTTAATTTTATGATGCCTACCAGGCGGACAGGGCGGCAAAAATATGCGGCAGTTCAAATATGTCCTGTCGACCGAGGCGGTTGATGTAAAAAATCTCTCTGCGATCGGGGTTGACGATGCAAAAACTCCCGCATAAAGACAAAAATTCTCTGTCGGCGGCTTCTTCTGCGGGCGACAACAGTTCGTTTTGCCCGAAACGCGGTAAAAAGACATAATTTGAATAGTTCCGCGCAAGTTTTTCCATGGCGGCGGAAAATTCCGGCAAACGGTTTTCGATTTCCTGTCGCCAAACAACGAAATATTGGTTTTCGTTGTAATAATTTCCGTATAACAGAGAATTTTGCAGATAGTTTTCAACGCTTGCGGGCAAGGACATCGTGGCGGCGGAAAGGGCGTCTTCTTTATCCGTTGCGGCGGAGGTTTCGACCGGCCGTCGGTTTTTTGCGGCCATAATTGCCGCTCCTGCGATTAACAAGGCAACAACCGTCGGATAAAATAACTTTTTACCTGTTTTCATGATATTTATCCTTTTTTTCATTGTTGCAAAAAAAATTAAACAATCTTAAAAAGCACCGCTTTTGCGGGCGGTGCTTTTTGTCGGTACAATAACCTGAATTAGAACAAAACTTTTGCGCTCAGACCAAGCGTGTAGTCATAGTCTATCATGTCGTTGTAATTGCCGCCCAGATAATAGTCGCCAAACAGGCCGACGGCAATGTTTTCTCTTACAAAATAGTTGGCTTCGGCCTCAACCCACCAGGTGTTGGTGTTGGCGTCGTCGAGATTGAAGTCGTAGCGGATGCCGGCATCGACGGAATATTTGCCGCCGGTTTTATGAACGCCGCCAAACCACGAATAGTCAACGCTGCGGTCATAGTTGTCAATGTTGCCGGTGGCGCTGAACGTGGTGTAGGGCAGCCAGCCGTTCTGCAATTCGTAGCCAACTTTGACTTCGCCGTTCAGATATTTCTGCCATCTGGCGTCGTTGCCGCGGTGACCGTACCAGCTCTTCGGATCATAGGTGAAGTAGCTGACGCCGACCTGGCTCAGCAGGTTGCCGCTGCGCATATTGTATTTTGCGCCGATTGTGTAGTCGAAGTTGTGATCGTTGTTATAGTCCCGATTGGTCAGGCCTTCAAAGTCGAAACTATTGCCAAGTTCTGCAACAACGGAGAAATTGTCGGTAACCCCGTAGGTGACTTCTTCCGACAGGTGGAAGTCTTCGCCGGCACCCAGATTGTGTTTCAGGCTGGTGCGGGTGTAACCGATCGAAGTGTCGGACAAAAGCTGACCGGCACCCGGCAGGTACATCGGCGAAGTAATGTCTTTAGCGTTGGCTGCGCCGGCAAACATAACGGCGGCCGTAGCCAAAAGGATTGTTCTATAGTTCATGTCAAGTCTCCTTGGTGATTAAAACTTTTGCGGATATATTGATATCCACAAAAGTACTGTAGCAGATACAAAATAGATTTCAATACTAAAAAACGATTATGCAGCCATATCTGTTTTGGTTGCGGCTATCAATTTTATGCCGGAAAAGTCATCGGCGGCGTTTTGCTCGTCTTTTGTTTTCAAAAAACGAAGGAGCGTCGATCGGTTAACCTTCAGTTGGCGGGCAATTTCCACTTTCGGCAGTTTTCGTTTTAACAGTTCTTTGATATGTTTTTCCCGGCCGTCCAATTTTAGTTTTTTATTGCAATGCCCCAGCGGGCGTCCGAGTTTTTTGCCTTCGGACTTTATCCGGCCGAGCGCTTCTTTGGTTCTTTGCGAGATCAGGTTACGCTCGATTTCCGCCGACAGTCCGAAGGCAAAAGCCAGCACTTTTGACTGGATGTCGCTGCCCAGACGATAGTTGTCTTTGATGGTCCAAACCTGAGCACCCGCGCTTAGGCAATAGTGCAAAATTGTCATAACCTGCAACAGGTTGCGGCCGAGACGGGAAATTTCCGAGGCAATTAAGATATCATTTTTGGTCAGTTTTTTAAGCAGCTTGCCGAGTTTGCGCCGGCTGAAATCGGTGGCGCCGGAAATGGTTTCTTCAAACCAGTAATTGATTATAATGCCGTTTTTTTGGGCAAAGTGGCCGATTTCGAACCGTTGGTTTTCGGTTGTTTGTTTGTCGGTGCTCACGCGAATGTATCCGTATATCATTTGTATATATCCTTTCTTACTAAAATATTGAACAAATTGTTTGGAACATTCAGTATAGTTTCAGGATTTATTTTTAAGAAAGGTATGACATTGGCGCACAAAAAACAATATGCATGCCGGGGGCAGGACAAGCTGATAAAATTGTTGATTTTTGTCTAAAATAATGCTATAAAAAAACATGTGAAATTAATTTTTAGTATTTATTAAAACCAATATTAAAAACAAGCCGGGTTGAGACGCGAAAGCGGGTAAGACTTTGGCTTTATATATGAGAAAAACAAAAGCACAGGTAATTATCGTAGACGCCTACGGCGTTTTTAATTTCGGGCAGGGGATTTCTCTTTCTGCCATTGAGACATTCAAACAGTGGCTGGAAGAGGGAAAGAAAGTTTATATACTTTCCAACACTACCGCCCTTAACGAAGGCGCCGTTAACAGCTATGCCAAAAAAGGAGTCATCAAAGGCGTACACTACACCGACATGATGACTTCCGGCCAGTTCGCCAGCGAGGATATACATGCCGACAAACTTCCCGTAGAAGGCAAAAAATATTTTGTCTTCGGAACCGCGAATTTCAAAAGCGCCAATCCGGTGCCGGCGATTTTTGACGGTTCGGCCTATGAGGCGGTTGCCGATGTGAACGAAGCCGATTTTATCTACTGCGGCATTCCGCAGCTGAAAGACGAAAACGGCGAAGTTTATGACACGACCGACGAGGCGGAGTTTCTGCCGCTTGTAAAGGCTTTGGCTCAAAGCGGCAAGCCGATGGTCTGCGCCAACCCCGACAAAACAGCCAACGAAGGCGGTCGTTTTGTCGTAAGGCAGGGGACAATCGCGGAGATGTACGAAAAATTCGGCGGAAAGGTTGTTCTTTACGGAAAACCAGACAGGCGGATTTTTGACAGTTTAATCGAGCGTTATTGTCCTGATGTCTGTCGGCGGGATATGCTGATGGTAGGCGATACGGTGCGCACCGACATCAAGGGCGCCTGTTTGGCCGGAATTCCTTCGGCGCTGGTGCTTGAAGGCGGTGTTTCCGCAAGAGATATGGCGCTGTTGCATATGTCCCCTGAAGATTATTTCGAGAGGGAAGGCTATGTCCCGGAATATGTGTGGGACAGGGTGTGCGAGGAGCCATTGTTCTAGTTTTTTATTCTCTATTGGAAAGAGGCATCGAAAGATGCCTCTTTTTGTATATTTCGTATTGATTTTTGGGATGTTATATTATTTAATGAAATAAATGCGGCGCAGACAGATAAGGGAAAAAAAGATGGTTGTAAACAAACACAAAGACATCATCATAAATAAATATTCGGATTATGACGAGGACGCCCGTCTGGTCAGCGATCGCGGTCATTATGTCGAATATCTGACCACCATGCGATATATTCAGAAATTCTTAAAGCCCGGAGATAAAATATTGGAAGTCGGCGCCGCCACCGGGCGTTATTCCATTGCGTTGGCAAAAACGGGACATGAGGTGACCGCCGTCGATTTAACTCCGAAACATGTCGAAATCATGAAATCGAAAACGCACGGGCTGGAAAATTTCCGGTGCATGACGGCAGACGCTTTGGACTTGGGCATGTTTGCGGACAAAACATTTGACATGGTCTTAAATTTGGGACCGATGTACCATTTGTTTCATAAACGGGACAAGCAAAAAGCCGTCGACGAAAGCATCCGCGTCGCCAAAAAAGGCGGAATCTGCATGTTTGCATATATGCCCTGCGCCTCCATCATGACCGGTTACGGGTTGCGCTATCAGAAAACGGAACAGCTGAGCAAAATGATGGATAAAACCGGCCGCTTCAAGGATATTCCCGACGAAGTATTCAGCTGTTTTTATATCGAAGATTTCAAAAAACTGTTTGGCAAAACAAAGACCACATATATAACCAACGTGGCCACGGACGGAATAGCCTATGTTATGAGAGAATGGTTGGAACAGTTGTCCGAAGAAGGCTATCGGGCGTTTCTGGATTGGCATTTTCTTACCTGCGAGAGACCGGATCAACAGGGTTACAGCTCCCATCTGCTCTATATTTGCAGGAAAAAATAAATCTTAAATTCAACACCGCGGCGAACGAAAAAACTTTGCGCCGGTTTGCGGTTCGTCGGGGACGTTTTCAGGGGCGGCGGAAATTTTTTCCCGCGCGCCGGCCGGACTTGCCGTTGCGGTTTCAAACTCCGGTTCGGACGGTGGTAATCAACCGTCGTTTTCCTCTTTTTCCGCCGGCAGCCAGACAACGGGCAGCCCCTCGTCCGCCGTGAGCGGTTGATATTGTTTTAGCAGATCCGCAAAACAGTTTTCATCAATAAAAAGCGCGTTTTCATCTTTTCGGCTCCTTTCGAGAACGCGGCGGCGGGCAATCTCCATATCGCAGGAAAGCGCCAGAAAACAAACGTTTTTGGTGAGCTCCCGGGCACGGCGATAATAAAGCGCGCGCGTTTTTTTATCCCAAAAACCGTAATCCCAAATAACGCTGCGGCCGGCGCGGATTTCCCGCCGCGTTTTTTCCATGATATAAGCGTCCGTTATTTCATATTTTTCGCGGAAATTATCGGGCGTGCGGCCATAGCGTTTGCACATCAGTTCATCATGCGTAAAACGGCAGGCCGGCAGCTCGCGTTCCAGTTTTTTGGCAAGCGTCGTTTTTCCGAAGCCTGAAAAGCCACACATCAGATATATGTCGGGTTTGGGGTGGATGAGGAGATGCCGAAACCATTTTTCCTGAAAAGATATTTGTTGCTCGATTTCCCCGTCGGTTAAGGTCATATGTTCCGGCACCACGACAAGTTTGTCGTCGTTGTCATTCAAACGGCAAACGACGGCAATGCATTTCCCGCAAAATTCCGCCACGGGGTAATCTATCCCCAGAATATAAGCGTCCAATTCTTCTTTGTCGCCGGAAACGGTGCCGGGAACATAGCCGTAGTTAACGGGATAAACAAAACCGTATTTCGGATGGGCGCTTCCCAGCGGGCGATCCGTTTTGATGTTGACGATTTTTCCAAGATATTGTCGTGAGCTGCGCATTTTTTCTCCCCCGTGTCATTTTAGCCGGGCAAAAAATAATTGCAACCAAAACAGTTGCCGGATCGGGGGAAAAGTTTCGCGTTTTTTTCCGCCATATTGACGCTTTAAGGCATCGGCGGCAGAATTTTTTTGCCGAAGGAAAATTTATGCTTGTCTTTGTCAAAAAAGTTTGCTATATATCTTTTTGCTTTTTGACGGGTGTGTAGCTCAGTTGGTCAGAGCGCTGCGTTCACATCGCAGAGGTCACAAGTTCGAGCCTTGTCACACCCACCATTTTTTACCGGTCGCCGTTCGCGGCCGTTTTTTATCGGCAAAACAAATTTTTTTCAATTTCTCTTCATATATAACAGCGGATACGGATTGCCCTGTTCGTCCAATTCCGTTCTTTTATAAACCGTAAAGCCCATATGCTCATAAAATCCTTTGGCGAGCGGATTTTGCTCGTTGACGGCACGAAACAGAACTGTAAATTCGATTGCATCTTCAAAAAAATATTACTAAATATAGATTATATAATCGTTTGGAAAGATTAACATAATGACCGATGGCAATTTATTTTTATCATAAAACAGAATTACCCCCTGTACAGCTTCAAACGCAAATAAAGCTGGACAAATACAATAACATTGCCAACGGTTTGGCATACGGCGCCGGATCGGGGCAGGATAATTGGCAAAATTATACCCAGCAAACAGGTATTGGCGTTGCAGGTAATATGATTGGAAATCGTGTATCTCAGCAGGCTTTCGGGCGGGCAGTCGGTCCCTTAGCCCGAAGTTTTTTCAACACCTTAGGCGTCAGCGGGCTTGAAAATACTGTTGACAAAATTCAAAATCAATATCATACTTACGACAAGTAACAATTGAAAATAAGGTTGAGGCGACGCTTAAAATAGATATCACAACAATATTAAACACAATATTAAAATATATCGCGTTTATTATCTGTGTTATTTTAGCTTTCTTTGCCATTTATTTGGTGGGACGCCGCCAAGCATCGCCGATCCCTACTTTGATATGTGTTTTTGCACCTGTTGTCGTTGACTCGATAATCGCACATATTTTAATTAAAAACAAGCATGAAGATTCTCCATATTTTACTCCGGAACACGGTTGGAAATATCATCTTCCGATAGATGCCGTCATTTTCCTGATTATAATAGGAATTTGCTTATATCTGTAACGGCGTCCCCATTGTTTAATTTTGTTATGCCAAACAGGAATAACGGTGTTTCTTATAATACGCCTGCAACCGGTAGCTAAAAACGGATAGGTTTCCGGCAAAAGGGGAGATTATTTCGCATAATGGCCGAGATTTGGCCGAAATGTTTTTCCGACACGGTTGCTGATTGTCAAATTTAACGATGAACCTGATCCGCGCGCACTCTGTAAATCTGTGTAAAAGCAGGGAGTTACGGGGAGTGTTAAAATGAAAAAACGCTCCGCCTGCCTCTGGCCGACGGGTTACTTATACCCCGAAAACCGTGAGCTCCGGTTTATTGTCAAAGGTGGGGAAGGCCGAGTTTATCGGAAATTTTTTTGTTTACAATTAGACAAAAATGTGATATCAAATGTATATGTCAAATTTAATGGTTTGTTTTTTTTAATGTGAAAGGGAACAGCAATGGCTTCAAAAGAAAATCAGGTTTTTGAAAATGTGGTTTTGGAGTTGGCGGACAAACATCCCGAGATGGTAAAAATGCTCTCGGAGACAAAAGACAAAGACGGAAAGCCGCTGTTTGATGCCGCAAACATCAAAGATATCTTGTTTAATTGCAAGAAAACCATTGAACGGCAGCCGGATCTAATTAAGGCAGTGCTGAGCAATCCTCAGGAAATTGATTTTATATCTTCTGTGAAAAACAGAGGCGTAGGATTGGTGAGAGCCGTCCTCGAGCCTCTGTCGTCAACCATTAAACAAAATCCTCAAATATTCGGCGAGCAAACGGAAAGCAAGCCGAAAAGCGGCGTAATCCCCGTCCATGCAATATCCGCAATCAAATCTTTTGATGAGTATTTTGCCGGATACGGCAATGGCAGCGAGAGCGCTCAACAGGTATTAGCCGATGCCAAGAAAGTGTTTGAAGCATTAAAAACGCCGGAGGCAATTGAGGCTTTTCAAAAGGTGGATGACACAATTCAGAAAAAAATGGTCGAAGGCTTAAACCCCGAGCATACCGGTCATAGTTTCAGCGCTGTTTGTCAATGTGCTCGTATGTATGCCCAATATGCGCGGGAAAACTCCGACGGATATTATAACATTGGCAAAAAGAAAAGCGCGAGCAAGAAGTTTGAGAATATACGGACAAAGTTGGCTCGTAAGATTATGAAGATTGGCGAAAAAGAAGAACAGAATTCGCCCGCTGCCAAAACGGCCGAAAATGCAAATAACATTAAATGGGGCATGTCGAAATTCGATGATATGAGTCGTTGAGTATAGGTTACGATTACATTTCCGTAGCCGAATATTGAATCGTCATGTCTTGCAAGATAAAAATTGCAAGCGTTTGCATAAGCAATGTGCAAAAAGCGAAAAGTAAGCCGTCTTCAGAAAAAATTCTGAAGACGGTGAATTGTGCGCAATTCGGCAGGACAGGTGCAGCCTATAAGAATTTTTATTCTTTGGCGTTGTCGTTTTTTAATGCTTTGCCCAGGGCTCCCATAGCTTTGGCACGGCGGGCTTCTTTTAGTTTTCGGGGGCCTAAGCGGTTTTCTATGGTTCCGCAATAACTTCGATACAAAAATTTTTTTCCGTCCGCATGTTCACAAACAAAACCGATGCCGTTTTTCTGTGTTTTATCCTGACAATCCGCATTGTGGTTTACGGCGTCAACAAAATCAGCAAAAATGGTTTTATCCATATTGGCGGACATAATCCGGGGCGCGTTGTCTTTTGTCGGGTTTGCGGGATCGTATACAAACATTTGATTGTTGTCTTCAAAGATAACATAGGCATGCTGCCCCTGTTCTCCGTTTTTTATCTGAACATAACTGTTGACAAAATATGATTTTATTCCGCATTGCTGGCATAAATATTGAGCCATGGCGGCTCGCTCCGCGCACATGCAGAATTTGTTGTCAACCATGCAAGAAAACGGTTCTCCGTCAAAAACACAGCCCGTCCTTTTGTCAAAATTGTCTGGTTCGCATAAGGGCATAAGGTCTTCCATAAAACGTTGCATGATTTCAAACTTTTCGGACAGAGACGAAGCGTTGTTCAAATCGGCCTGCGCTTTTTTTAGCTTTACCCGAAAGAAGTCATTGTTTTTGCAACATTCATCAATATCAAAATTCATACGACCGACTGCGGAATCCGCGCCGCCGAGCAGAACCGGCACATTTCCGGATGTGATGTTGTCGGCAATAACAAAATCCGTATTGTTATTTGCAACTATGTTACAGTCGTATTCGTCCGTCATTTCTTTGTTCCCGTTTTACAAATAATCAGTTTATCATCAAAAACGTATAAAAACAAGAAGAAATAAAACCGCGCAATTTTCTGTTTCGGGAACAGGCCGTTCATAAATACTTCCCACTCGGAAAGTCGGGCAAAATTTCGGCCGGATTGGGCGCTGTCCGTCATAAAAGAAACTTCTCCGGTGCGCAACGTTATGATAAATGTTTACGAAGGCAAAAAAGCCCAAACGCCGGCCTTGCGGATGTTTTTTTGATTGGCGGGGGATATAGGATAATATACGAACCAAAATTTATTTTCTGTCATTTTCAAAAAAAATTATCAATTTTAATAATGACATACTTACTCTTTATATGTTATATTTCATATAAGCGGAGTAACAATATGACAAGACTGGATGCACCGGATGGTATTTTGATGCCAACATTAGATAGCTTTTACGAAAGAACTAATCTGGCTGTTAAGACACAACCTCAAGAAGGAAAATATTTCTTCCTTCCGGGCAAAGGTTGGGGAACGGAAATTGCCATCAGAGGTCAAGTTATGGGAAGAAAAAAACATTCCCGATATTTACACACTATTCCATATCGTTCTCATTCGGATTTTGAGCTATACGCCGTACCCGAAAATTTTTCATATACAGAAGATTTTAAAGACTTATTTGGTTCTCAGGAGACATATAGAGAAACTCAATCAAAAATGTTTGGGCGAGTAGGCAATAATACAAATCCTATACCTGAGGGATATCTAAAAAAAACCTCAGAAATCACTAACTTAAACGGAAACAATATAAAAACTCTCAATCTGGAATTTTTATTTGCGGATAAATTGATATCTGAACACTATGAATTTAACAAACCCAATAATCATGGTCGGGATATAAGTGACAGTGCTTGCCTGGCGTTGCTGTATGATTTAGATATAAACAAGGTAAAAAAAATAATAAACGACTTTTATATACAACCGCAAAGAGAATTTTTCACTTCTCAAATAAGTTCTGAAAGCCTTAAAAAAAGAGCCCAAAATATAGTGAATAAAATAAACTCGGAAAAAGAATTAGATGCCGAAGACAGATACATTGCCAGCATAACATCATATACTCAAGCGTTTTCATTCCAAGAGATAGAAGATTTATATAACGATGAAAGCAAATGGAATAACGGAACACTAAAAAGTGAAGAAGCGTTAAAGATAGTTCAAGCTGATTTAGAAATATATAAAAAAAATACAGACAATAAGCTCAAAGAATGTTCTCAGGAAAATATATTCAAAAAAATAGATGCGTTCTTCGCAATCAATAAGGAACGGAGGCATGCAATAGATATGAGTATGACTGAAACAAACAAATATATTTCTACTCAAAAAATGTACACGACAAAAAAACATTCCCAAAACTGACAAGTTTCCATCCGCATTAATATCTTGTAAAATAAAGGTTTTGTTTGGGAGAGTCCGTGTAACCGGCGGAAAACAGCTTCTTTGACGGCATCTCACGCGACTCGATAAATCTATTGATTTATAAGGGAAAAAAGGCGCTTTTCGGCGTTTTCGTCTTGATTGGCAGGGTTAGTCAGATTGTCTCAGACATTGCTTCGCAATGCTCGTTCCACTGCGCTCATTCGCAGGCTTTGGCCTGCTCACCGGCGTTCTTCCGCCCGCCTTTCGCTTGTAGTCGAACTCACTCTCTCGTGAGTTCTCATCAACAGTCCCGAATGCCTATAAGGCAATCCACGGACTTTGAACACAAAAAAATGCCGTACTGCAAATAAAGCAATACGGCAAATAAAATTCAGAAAATTTTTCAATACAGAATAAAACCGCAAAAAGAACACTCAATATATCCTGGACGGATCAGATGAGCAATCCTTCTTAATTTATTTAACATCTACCGATAATGTAGGTAAAAATTTATACATCCGCAAGCAAAAAGCCCTAAAATCACAATGTTACTTTCTCAAACTCCCCTAAATTCTCTACAGCAACTTGAGACCAGTCTTGATAATTTTTGCACATAATCAGCTTATCAAATGGGGCTTTGAGTTTATATTCCAACCTTTTTCCATTGAGCTGGCAGTCAGTAATAAGTATCGCAATAACTGATTTTGCTTGTCAGGTGTTGCTTGTCCGTACTCACCCGAATATAACCAATAACAGCCATTGTTTTCTCCTTAAAATTTCTTAAAAATACCGGTCATTTTAATAGAACCTTTGTGACCGGGAACTCAAGGGACAGCTGCCTGTATAAGCAAAAAAACAAGCTATTATTTTTCCTTGATTTTTTAATGAAGGGAAAAATGCGAAACTTACAAAAAACGGTTGATTTTATCGTTGGTTTTAGTATAGTAAGAAAATCCATAAAGTTAGATGGATAACAAACTAATTGCAATTAGAGAAAGGAAAACTTGTCTAATGAAAAATAAACTTTTAATTACAACAGCTTTGGTAGCAACGGCATTTGTTGTCAATAGCGCCATGGCTGAACAGTTAGTTGTCAATTCGGGCAGTACAGAAACTGTTTCTGAGAATATGGCTGGTAATAAATCACACCTAGGCGGTGCCGTTTATAATCTTGGCGAATTAACTGTAAAAGAAGGCGTTTCATTTGAAGGAAACAGTGCACATCAAGGCGGTGCCATTTACGGGGCCAATGGCTCTACAAACACTTTAGAAAATAATGTTTCATTTATTGGAAACAAAGCTCATTTAGAAGATGGTCCGGGAGATGCCGGCGGAGCTATCTATCTTTCTGGTGCAGGCTCGAAATTGACAGCTGGTAATAATATTTCATTTAAAGGCAACGAAGCCCTTCAAGAAAAATTTGAGTATGCTGACGGAGGTGTAGCAAAAGGGGCTGCCGGTGCAATTTATGCGTATGATTCTACTGTCGAATTAGGTAATGGAGCTACCTTTGAAAACAATAAATCACGATATGCGGCAGGTGCAGTATATAACTGGAATGCAAATCAAGGAAGTTTCGAGTTTGGCGATGAAGCAAAATTCTTAAACAATGAATCTTTAGAAAGCTATGGTGGTGCCATTGGTAATTTTGACGGCGATATGACTATCGGTGAAAAAGCTGTATTTAATGGTAATAAGGCCGGTGCAGAAGGTGGTGCTATTGCCAATATGACTTTTAGCACAGATTCATCATCTCTTGAAATTAACGATGGAACATCATTTACCAATAATACAGCCGGTACTAAAGGTGGTGCAATCTATAATAGTGAAAAAGGTTCAATAACATTTAACGGAACTACTACGTTTTCTGGCAACAAAGCCAACGGTAAATTGAATGATATTCATAACGATGGTACAATCAATATCGCTGAAAACGCTACATTGATTCTAGATGGTGGTATTACAGGAAATGGTAGTGTTACAGGTGATGGTGATATTGACATGAATAGTGCCGATTCCGTGATTGAAAATGATGTTGATATTAACGGCATCTATTTCAAAGACACGCACACCTTGTCGAATGCAATTAAAGGCAACTTAGCCGTGAAACAAATGATGATAGACAACGGCGGAAGTTTGACTGCCGATGAAGCATTTGATGTTAAGGATTTGGTAATTGGTGGTAAAAACAGCGGCACCGGAAGTTTAATCTTAAAGGCTGACGTTACAGCGGCCGGAGCAAAAGTTAATACCGGTTCTACACTTGATTTGGGCGATAACAAATTGAACGTATCCGGAGAGCACCCGCAGGGCAATAATTTCGTCCGCTTAACAGATGGTTCAACATTAGCTTTCAATTTTGGCAAAGGCCAGATTGCAGGCGGAGTTAATCTTGAAGGTGCTGTTAATTTGAATCCGACCATCGCAATGGGAACGGAAGACGGAGAACATACGTTTGTTACAGGAGATATTACCCGAACAGATAAAACACAGTCTTCTGAAACTTTTGGACAAGAGCTGAGTGAAGACGTTGCCAAATGGGTAGGTTTTGCAAATAACAGTTTGTATAACATTGAACTGGTTGATGATAAAACCTTAAACATCACGAAGAAATCAACATCAGAAGTCGCTGCTGCAACAGGTGCGAACGCTAACCAAGCTAACGCTATCGTCGCTGTAACTTCAGGTGAATCCGATAACGCAACTTTCAATACGATTGCTAACAACATCAATAGTATGTTGCAGTCTTCAAACGCCGGTGAAGTTAAAGCCGGTTTGGATGCTGTAACTGCTTTGTCTCCTGAAGTTGCTCCGTTGGTTCAGAAAACTCAGATGGAAACAACCAATCAGGTATTCAACGCTGTCGGTACCCGTTTGAGCGGCGGTTCCATCAAATCGGCAAGTGACGGTAAAGCATCCGGTGACAATGTTTTTGAACGTGCTGCCGTTTGGGTCCAGACGTTGTTCAACAAATCAAAACTGGATGACACCTCTGATGCCAAAGGTTTTGACTCTGATTCGACTGGCGTTGCTTTCGGTGCCGAGAAATTCGTCAATGATGATGTTAAAGTTGGTGTTGGTTATGCTTTCACCAATACTGATATTGACGGCTTTATGCGTGATACCGATGTCGATACTCACACAGCCATTGTTTACGGTGAATACAAACCGTCAAACTGGTACGTTAATGGTATTGCCAATTACAACTGGTCTGATTATTCCGAAGACAAAAACGTTGCGGGTGTTGGTGTTAAAGCTGACTACGATGTTGAAACATTCGGTTTGCAGACTATGACCGGTTATGATATGGATGTTAACGGTGTAAATGTTACACCTGAAGCAGGTTTGCGTTACTTCCACGTTAAACAGGATTCTTATAAAGATTCAGCCGGTAATAAAATTTCAAGCGATGATGCCGATATTCTGACCGGTGTCATCGGTGCTAAAGTCAATAAAGACTTTGCTCTTGAAAATGGTATGAACATCAGACCTGAAGCACGTTTTGCCGTAACTTATGACCTGATGGATGCAGATAATAGCTCGTTTGTTACTCTGGCTAACGGTGCAGCATATAATGTCGAAGGTGAATCTCTCGACCGTTTCGGAATGGAATTCGGTGCCGGTGTAACTGCGGAAGTCAATGACAATGTTGAACTCTCGCTTGGTTATGAAGGCAAATTCCGTGAGGATTACCAAGATCATACCGGTTTGTTGAATGCTAAATATAAATTTTAGTATTTAACATTACTAAATTTCATATAAATTCCTTTATAAGGAGATACCTCAAAAGTATTTTTGGGGTATCTTTTTTTTTAATTTTTGGTATGATGACACTATGAAAAAACAAATATTCATTCTTTTGTCTCTTATTTTATGCGGTTGTCCTCGACATTGCTTCGCAATGCTCGTTCCACTGCGCTCATTCGCAGGCTTTGGCCTGCTCACCGGCGTTCTTC
>CALXRS010000001.1 GCA_944390915.1 uncultured Alphaproteobacteria bacterium | reverse complement strand
GGGACGGTTTTTTTGTGGCTTGGGAGTGCGCGCTCGAATTTGCGACCTCGGTCGCGGGCTCGAGGATAAAAACAGCCGTTGCTCCGGCTGTTTTTACCGCAAGAGGCGAAGTTTGGTTAAGGCGCCCGGCGGGACGTGAGGCACGGCGGGTGGCTTTAGCAAACGAAGTGCCCGAAGCGAAGTTGTCTTTGCGCTTTAAGTATAAAAAGCGCAAAGCTTACGCAGCAAGAAAGCCCCGTCACTCCCGCCATTAAAAAACCGTCCTTAGGGACGGTTTTTTTGTGGCTTGGGAGTGCGCGCTCGAATTTGCGACCTCGGTCGCGGGCTCGAGGATAAAAACAGCCTCATCGTTAAATTTGACGATGAGCCCGAGTTCTTTTTACCATAATAAAAAAAGCCCCGCAGGGGGCTGTTTTTATTATGGTGCCCTGAAGAAGACTCGAACTTCCACGACCAAAACGGTCACAAGTACCTGAAACTTGCGCGTCTACCAATTCCGCCATCAGGGCAACGGATATTCTATTACCCGCATTTATCAAATTAGTCAACAACTTTTATCAAAAAAATTTATATCAGCCGTTAAATAAAAATAATTCCAGTTTTGTTTCAGCTCCTTGCCATTGATGTGTGCAGTCGTATTCCGGCCGACGGATTCCGCCTGTTTGTCGATAAAATACCGCTGCCTGATTGCCGGCAAGCATATACAGATAAAAGGGGTTGCCGTCGGTATAGGCGGAAAATTTTTTTATCAGCCGGCGGCCGATGCCCCGTTTTTGATATCGGGGCAGCACATAGAGCGCGTGCAGTTGGTATGGCCACGGAGTTTCGTCGTTACTGTCGGTCGGGGCTCCCCAGGCCATGGCAACAATTTGTCCGGCCGATGTTTCCGCCACATAGAAGAAAGCGGCGTTTGCTATCCGTTTTTGCCAGATATCGATGCGTTCGGGCGTGAGTTTGCGGGTATTGATGACTTCTTCGGGCAGCAGACCGGCGTAGGCGTCGCGCCAGGTTGTTATGTTTACTTCCGCCACCGCTGCGGCGTCTTTCGGGCGGGCCGGGCGCAATATGAATTCCGGCATATTTTAGCTTCCGTTAAATATAACCGTAGGAATAAAGCAGCAAAAAGCCGCCGAGTCCGATGCGGTAGATGACAAAAGGCAAAAAAGTGTAGTTTTTCAACCAGCTCATCATGATGAAAATAGCTGCCAGCGAGGCGATGAAAGAATAACCGATGCCGCTGAAAGCGTCGTGCAGGCGGCTTAAATCGCCGCTTTGCCAAATTTCCACGGCGGTCAGCAGCCCCGCGCCGGCAATGGCCGGAAAGGAGAGCAGCATGCAAAATTTTGCCGCCTCGCGTCGGTTGATGCCCAAAAAGCGGCTGGCGGTGATGGTTATGCCCGAACGGCTGGTGCCGGGAATCATTGCCATGCATTGGGCAAAACCGATGATGACGGCGTCTTTTAACGTCATGTCGGTTATTTGGCGGGCGGACGGGCGGTAGCGGTCGGCTATCCACAAAATAATGCCGAACAGCAGAATGTTCCAGCCGACGATTTTGGTGCTGCGCAGCCATTCCATGCCGAAGTGATGCAGCAACAGCCCGAAAAAGACGGCGGGAATCGTGCCGACGACAAGCATCAGCAGCAATTTGCAGTCATATTGCGGCAAGGTCTTTGCAATAAAATTTTTCATTTTGTCCGAAGCATGGCGCAGATAATATTCTCTAACCCGTGAAAAGCGGGAAAATATCGCGTTCAAAAGTCCGCAAAGCATTTCCCATATATCGCGGTAAAAATAAATTGCGACCGCCAGAATAGAACCGACATGGACGGCAATGTCCATCTCCAGCCCCTGATCGGGAAAAGCGGTGAACTTGGAGAACAAAATCAGATGCCCCGAAGAACTGACGGGCAAAAATTCGGTGAAGCCCTGAAGGGCGGAAAGAAAGATAATTTGCAGCTGAGTCATGTTTTATTCCGCGGTGGTTGCGCCGGCGGCAATCTGCCGGCATTTTTTGTCGTTGATGTCCAAAAGCGCGTGCGGGCGAAAACGGACGTTGTGGAGCGAAGCGCCCCAATGCAGGTGCGGTCCGGTGGCGCGGCCGGTTGCGCCGACATAGCCGACAATGTCGCCCTGTTTTATCTTTTGCCCCTGTTTGACGGCCGATCTGCTGAGATGGGCATAGATGGTTTGCAGCCCCTGTCCGTGGTCGATGATGACCATGTTGCCGGTATAAAAATAGTTTTTGCCGTTTAAGATGACGGTGCCGCTGCCGGCGGCTTTGACGGGTGTGCCCGCGGGAGCGGCAATGTCCGTGCCGCTGTGGGGACTTTTCGGCGTGCCGTTAAATATCCGCTGATTGCCGAATTCGCCGCTGATGCGTCCTTCCACCGGCAAAACGAAGCCTTCGCGCCAGTAGTCTCCCGGCTGCATGACGGTCAGCGACCGGCGAACGTCTTTTTGTTCGCGCAAAATTTCCGCCTCGTGGGAGGAATCGGGGGTTACCTTGGACTGCGGAATGCCGTTGATGCGTTGAATGTCCCACGGATAAGAAGCAACCCTGAACGTAAAGCGCTTTTTGTCTTTGTGCGGATATTCCGCCGTCAGCACGGCATTTTCTTTTTGGTCGCGCGGCAGGGCAAAGATAAAATATCCGTCTTCGGTAACCGGATAGGTGCGGCCGTTAAAAACAACGGCGTCCGCTTCGTCTTCCACCCGTCCGACGATAATTTCCCCCTGCCGGAGTTCGCCGCAAAGCTCTATCGCCGCCGCCGGCAGAGCTGCCGTCAGCAGGCTAATCGTCAAACAAATCGCCCTGTAGTTCATTTTTCCTCTCTGTCGTGCGGACTTTGACCGCGCCGTCGGCAAAAACGATTTTCATGCTGCCGGCCCGGCGGGCTTCGTCCGCGTTGTAAACGGTTTTGTGCCGCCCGCTCTGCACCCAGGCGAAGCCTCTTTTCAAGACCGCTTCGACGGAAACGGACTCCAGCCTCAGGCACAGGTTTTGCAGGGCTTCGCTTTTTTTCTCCATAATATTGCTAATATAAAAAGGTTTAATTTCGCTTAAAACAAGTCGGTTTTGCCGGTTTTGCAGAAAGTTTGCAAAGGCCAGCCGCAGGCGTTCCGTCCGATCGTCGAGCTTTTGGGTATGTTCGGCCAATATCTGCTGCAGATCCGGAATGCCGCGTTTTAAGCCCTCCAGTCTGGTTTGCCGTTCGCTCAAAAAGCGGTTGACGGCGTTTATCATCCGGCTTTTCAGGGTGGCAAGACGCGCGGCGAGTTCGCTTTTGACGGGCACGGCAAATTCCGCCGCGCCCGTCGGAGTGGGGGCGCGCAGATCGGCCGCGTAGTCGATGAGCATGGTGTCGGTTTCGTGGCCGACGGCGGAGATAATCGGAATTTCCGAATTGTAAACGGCGCGGATGACGGCTTCTTCGTTAAAGCACCACAAATCTTCAAGCGAACCGCCGCCGCGGGCGACAATCAAAACGTCCGGCCGGGGAATGGTGCCTCCCGTCGGCAGGCTGTTAAAGCCGTTGACGGCGGCGGCTATTTGTTCGGCCGCGCCTTCGCCCTGCACGAGCGTCGGCCAGACGATGATGCGGGTCGGAAAGCGTCCGGATATGCGGTGGATGATGTCGCGGATGACGGCGCCCGCCGGGCTGGTAACCACGCCGATCGTTTCCGGCAAAAAGGGAATCGGTTTTTTGTGCGCGGCGTCGAACAGGCCTTCGGCGGCAAATTTCTGTTTGCGTTCTTCAAGCAGTTTGAGCAACGCGCCGGCGCCGGCAATTTCCATCCGCTCAATAACCAGCTGGTAGCTGCTTTTGCCGGCAAAGGCGGTGATTTTGCCGACGGCCGCCACTTCCAGCCCGTCTTCCGGCTTAAAGGCCAGACCGGCGGCCACGCCTTTCCAGCAGACGGCGGCAAGGTTGGCGTTTTCGTCTTTGAGCGACAGATACCAGTGGCCGGAATCGGCGCGTTTGCAGCCGAAAATCTCGCCTTTTACGCAAACCCGCGAAAAACTGCCTTCCAACGAGCGTTTGACGGCAAAAGAAATTTCGCTGACGGTAAATTCGGGGATGGCTTCCTGCATGTCGTTTCCCTTGTATCAAAAAACTATCGGCCAATAATTTAATCCGATAAAGAAAATTCCGCAAGCGTCAAAAAGGAAGTGGCAAAAAAATAATTTTTTGCTGTTATTTTTGCAAAAACAGGCTTAAAATTTTTGCAAACAAAACGGAGGACGACCGATGAAAAAACTATGCGCTTTTTTGGTGCTGACGGCTTTTCCGGCTTTTGCCGCGGTGAACTGCAATCAGCCGAATCTGGAATATCTGAACGATTCCTACGTTTGCCTCAGCAGCGAATTTAAGGAGATGAACAACCAAATTCAGGAGATAGAAGACCGCTTGCGGGTGCCGCCGGAAAATCTGAATCGCGAACTTTCCCTGTTGACGGAAAAACTGGCGCGCGAAACCGGCGATGACGAAGCGTCCGCCGCCGCGCGTGCCGCGCTGCAAAAACAGATGGACGAGCTTAAATATCGCCTGCAACAGGCCGAAAACGACGCCGCGGAAGAAAAAGCTTTTATCGTTCGTATCAGAGATCGCGGCCGCAGCTGCCGAACGGAAAAATGCATGGCGGAAGTTTATGCGCAAACGCTCGCCGGGCTGATATATTTTTCCCGCCGGGAGGAATGCGCTTTGCCGACGGTGCCGGAAGACTGCGAAATTTACGTCGATAATGCGCCGAACGCAAAAAACATCAGCACCGGGCTGCTGCTTTCCGAACAAAAGGAAACTTATGTCGAGGAAGTTCTGGTCAACCGTCCCGGCAAATGCGTCTACCTGTTTTTGACGTCGGCCAACCCGCAGATATGGGAAATTAAGGCTACCGAGGGCACGGATATAAAAGAAATATATGCCGGCGGCGACCATCCGCAGCTGGTGCGCGGTTTTGCCGACGGTACCAAAACCGTGGTGCATTACGGCGAAGAACTGCTGAAAACGGCTGAAAATTGCCTGCGCGGGCATGCCGGAGGCAAGGCGGCGGAAAGCTTTTTGCAAAAGGCAAAAATTGACGCCGGCCGGATAAAATATGCCGCGGGCGGCATTGTCGGCGACAAAGCCCTGCCGCAAAGCTATCTTTATTTTCCAGAGAACTCCACCGGCACGCCGACGGCGGCCGTTTTGCCGCCGGATGACGCCGGTTGGCAACGCCTGCTGAACGAAGGCAAAGTTCGTCGGGTGACCGAAACGGATGTCGAGCGTTTCAAAAAAGCCGGCGTTGTCAATTTGGACAACGACAAGTTTTTGTGGCGGCGCGACGATTATCGCGACTTTTTTGCCGCGGCCGGCGATTTGCTGGCAAACGGTTATATTTTGCTTAAAGACGTAGACCGGCTGCCGGAAGGCGACCGGAAAGCCTTTGTTTTCGTAGATGCCGGTCAGAGGCTGCCGGCCAATATCCGTCTGGACGCGGCCGCCGGCGGCGAGGTCTCGGGGGTGGGAGATTTTTCGCGTTCGTTCCTGATGCTGCCCGCCGAAGAGCAAAGCCTGCCGCCAACGATTAATTGCAACCGGCCGGAAGGGATTTTGGACAAGGTCGTCTGCGCCAACGCGCCGCTCCGGGCAAAGAATCTGCAGTTCCGCCGCTTGCTTGACGAGCGCCGCGGCGAGATGCCGGAAATGATTAACGCCTATCAGGCCTACACGCTGTTCAGGCTGCGCGGTTGCCGCACCAAAGCCTGCGCCGGCGAAGTTTTGGACAATGCCGTCCGTTGGCTTTCCGATCGCCGTTACCATGAAGAAACGGAACTGGCCAAACCGGCGCTGTGCCGGCTGAAAGACATCAGTCCCGAATGCGAGGTTTACGCCTACAGCACCTATCAGCCGGAAAAAGAAAGCGGAAATGCGGCACTGAGCGAAAACGGGCGGACTTTTAACGCCGAAGTACGGGTCAACCAGCCGGGTAAATGCGTCATTCTGTTTTTGAGCGCGCACGAACCGACGGTGTGGGACATTTATACCACACCGGCCACCGATCTGGAAGCGGTGGTTGTCGGCGGCAGCGGGCCGCAGATGCTGCGCGGCATGAAACCGGAAGTGCAAACGCGCGTGCGCTATGAAGGCGTTGACTTTGAAGAAGGCGATGCCTGCCTTACCGGTTATCTGGAGCGCGAAAATATGGAAACCGCCGTTCGCGGGCTGAACATCGGCATCGGCAACGTGAAGCTGCTGGATGAACCGATTGTCGGCGAAAAGGCGGAAGACATGTTTTACGAATATGACGGAGAATCCGCGGCGGGGGCAAAACCCCTGCCGGCAGCGGTGAAAAAAGAGGTCGAAAAAGAAAAGTCGCAAATGCCGCAGGTTGACGCAGCAGCCGCACCGGCCGCCGCAACGACGGGTGAAAGCACGCTCGAAAATAAAAGTTGACATTTTGTCTAAAAAATATATACTGAACGAAGTAAGAAAAAATTTTTAATTTACATATTATGATGCCTTGCATTTTTAACCTGAGCGAGCTCAAGGAGTTTGGTCAGGCAATAACAGAAAAAGACAAAATGATCTTCGTAAGCAAATTTACCGACTGTGTCAAAATGCTGCTGCTTTCGCGCTGCCTGCAGACCGACTTCGTCGCGGATAGTATGGGGGTTTTTGAACTTCCGCCGCAGCCGATTGATCTGAAGTTCGATTTTGCATTGTTGAAAGAAACAATGGATTTTGAACCGGATTTCGACCTGCTTCAGATGCTTTCCGCCGAGTTGGTTTTGATAGAAAACTGCCGCGCACGGATAGAAAAGTTCGACAAGAAGGGTTGGTGGTACAGGTTTAACCATTGTCGTTATCGCAATTTTTTGCGTAACCATCTGCAAGATATCGATAAACAGATTACCTTCCAGGACATCTTTTCGGTGGCCGTTGCCTATTTTGTGCAGCAGGGCTGGGGCGGCGGCAGCGAGCTCAAGCAGTTGATGGTTTACTAAGAATCAGACGTTAAAAAAAAGGGAAACGGATATCCGTTTCCCTTTTTTGTTTGTCGACGGACGCGGTTGGATTTGTCTTCCGGAGCAATCATTTCAGGCTGACAATGCCGCGGAAAAAAGCGTACAGCGCCCACAGGGCAATCACCGTGAGCAGGCCGGCCAAAAAAGTTTCGCCGACGGTAAAGGCTTTTTCCTTCGGGGCGGCCTGTTTCCTTGCCCAGACAAAGATCGGAATGCCGGCTGCCATGAAAATTACCGCCATCAACAGATAGTTCAGGCCGGCGGCATAAATCAGCCACAGGGCATAAAGCGAACCGGCAACGGAAGAAAACAGCGCGGCGGCGCGACTGACGCCGGCGGTTTGCGGATATTCGCCGTCTTCGCAGATTTTCCATAAATAGGCGCAGCTTGAAAAATAAGCCGGCAAAACCATCACGCCGGTAATGCTGAGCATGGTGTTCCAGGCGTTGTCGGAAAAATAGACAAGCAAAATCATGCCCTGCATCAGAATGCTTGAAACCCACAGCGAAACGGACGGCGCCCGATATTCGTTTTCTTTGGCAAACTCTTTCGGAAAAGTGCCGTTTTCCGCCGCCGCCTGCGGAATTTGGGCGGTAATCATGGTCCAGGCGAGCCAGCTGGTCAAAACGGAAATGAGGAGGCCGACGTTCATCAGCCAGGCGCCCGGTTTGCCGATTATTTTTTCAAGGATGCCGGCGGTCGACGGGTTGGCAACGGCGGCGAGTTCGGCCTGGTTCATGTAGCCGAAAGGCAGCAGCGACAGCAAAATATAAATGGACAGACAGCCGGAAAATCCGAGCAAAGTCGCCCGTCCGACAAGAGTTGGATTTTTGGCGTGTTTGGACATGACAACGGCGCCCTCAATGCCGATGAACGCCCATAAGGTTACCAGCATGGTGCTTTTGATTTGTTTTTCGAGCCCGCCCAGAGCCGGCGTTTTTTCGCCCCAGAAGTTGAAATCGAAGCGATCGAAGCCAAACACAAACAGCAGAATGACAATAAACAGAAACAGCGGCACGATTTTGGCCACCGTGCCGATGGCGTTTATCAGCGCAGCCTGGCGAATGCCGCGCAGGATCAGAAAGTTAAAGCCCCATATCAGTATCGATCCGCCGATAACCGAGGGCAGGTTGTTGCCGCCGGCGAAATGCGGCGGGAAAAAATAGTTGAGGGCGTCCATGGTAATGACGGCATAGCCGACGTTGCCGCATATCTGGCACAGCCAGTAAGACCAGCCGATGGTAAAACCGGCATAAGACCCGAACCCTTCGCGGCTGTACATGTAAATGCCGGCGGTGAGATTGGGGCGGGCAAGCGAGAGAATGCGAAAAGTGTTGGCGATGAAATAGACGCCGAAACCGGTGATGACCCACGACAGCAGAACGGCGCCGGCCGAAGCGCCGGCAGCCATGTTTTGCGGCAGGGAATAGATGCCGCCGCCGATCATGGAACTGACCACGATGGCGGCTAGTGCGGCAATGCCGAGACCGTTTTGTCCGTCATTGTCCGCGGCGGATTGTTGTTGGCTCATGATGCGTAAATCCTCATATTGTTAACAATGAATATAACGAAAGGGGGCAAAGCAATCCTTAACCAGCAAGCGATTGTTCCGCCCCGCGTTCGGCGTCGGCTTCTCAAAACATCGGGACGGGTTGCCCGATGTCTTCATCAAAGCCGGCTATACCCTGACCGGTTCCGCATGTTCAAAATTGAGGAAACCGAGACAGGTGAGGCAATAACCGAATTGTTGGGTTATGTTGAGATAGTTGTGGTAGAGCTGAAATTCGCTGTGCTTTTCCACCCCGCGGATGGAAAGTTCGTGATTAAGCGAACGGTTGAGCCACATTTCGCAATGCGTTTTGGCGATGTCGTCATCAATGTAGGTGTCGAAATATTCAACATATTCGGCCGCCCAGCCGCCGATAAGCTCGCCTTTTTTGTTTTTGCCCCAGCAGATGCCGACGCCGGTGGCAATGGCTTTATGCTGGTCGCGGTTGGCGCCGTTGCCGGCCATAATCACTTCAAGCACGGCGCCGTGTTTGAACCGGTCGACAACCCTGTCGACCGGTACGATGTTGCCGAACAGTTCTTTGGGCAGAACGGAGGTGTAGGGAACAATGTTGAAATTTTCGATTTTTGCCTGCAACAGGGCGGAATCGTAGCAAAAAGTTTCAAACGGCTGCGGGGGAATGCCCTCGTCGGCCTGTCCGGCGCCGCCGGTCTGGAAGGCAAGTGTCGGATAACGAACGCCTACGGTCATGTTTTTTCTCCTTTGTGTCTGTTGTTGTCGTTAAAATACGCCGATAGACGTAATCGGCCGCCGTTTTTTTTCAAGCGCGGGGTAGACTAAAGAATTAAAAAACCGCGCCGCCCCTTTATCTTTGTTTTTTTATCATTACATAAAGGGCGGCACGAATTTTTTGCGGGAGAAAAAAGATGAACGGAAAATATGTTGCGGCCGCGCTTTTGTTATCGGTCATGTCGCCATTTTCGGCAACGGCCGCGGCGGACGGTCTTTCGCTGCCGCAGGGCGGAGCAAAGCAGGTGGAAGATTCTTTTGACCGGCGCAATTTTACGTTCAGCAAACTGGGCGACAGGTATGGCGATTTTAAGGATTATCTGCGCCAAAAATATGGTTTTGATTATGCGCTCGACGTTTCCTATATGCCGCAGCGCACAACCCCGAACGGCAAAAAAACGGCCTGGCAGACGCTTGTTTCGCCAAGCTTTACCTGGACGGTTTTCAGCGGCGAAAAAGGGACGGGGACGGTAAATTTTGCCTATACGGTTGCCCGCTACGGCGGAACGCAGGCGACGCGGCTGGCGGCCAACAGCGGCATGGCAACGGCCGTCAACGATAACGACGACAAAGGCAATTCGTTTGACGAACTGTATTTTAACTATCGGTTCGGCGGTTCTTTGAACTGGCTCTCGCTTGCCGCCGGTCAGTTTCCGATTGCCAATTTTGACGGCGGGCCGTATAATTCCAGCCAACAGGTCAATTTTATCAATTTTGCCCTGTCGCAAAACGCCAGCTCCACTTATCCGACGGCCGGCGTCGGCGCCTATGCGCAAGCGGCGGTCGGCGACTGGAGCTTTGCTTTCGGCGCGCAAAACGCCGCCGACGTCGACGGTTCGAGCATCAGTTTTGACGGTTTTGGCGACAACAGATACGCTTCTTTCGGTTATCTTGCCTGGAATCCGGAAGTTAAGGGACTGGGCGGCGGGCAATATTCCCTCCTGCTTTATAATCAGCCGTGGGTGAAAGCGCAAAAACAGACGACGAACGGCTGGTCGCTCAACCTGACGCAAAATATCGGTAAAAAGTTTGCCGTTTTTGCCCGTGTGAACGGCGTTTCCGGTTCGGTCGCGGAAATCCGGCAGTCGTGGGTGCTGGGAATGGTGTATAACAACCCGTTTGACCGCAATCCGCTGGATCAGGCGGGACTGGCCTTTGCCTGTAACAAAATCGACGAAGCCGTTGCCGGCGAAAGGCTTGCTCATGACAGCGAAAAAATCGTCGAGGCTTATTATGCTTTTGGCATATCCAAATGGATGACCGTAACGCCGGACGTTCAGCTTTACATCGATCCGGCCTTAAATGAAAAATCCGATTACGGAGCCGCCTTTTCGTTGAGATTTTCTTTCTTTTTCTGAAAAATATTTGTACCGCGGCCGCGTGCGGAAAAACGGATATCGGCAATGCCGGCAAATGCCGAAAAATAGTCACAGGCGTTTTTTTTTGCTTTACATTGCCGAGTTAATAAATTAAAGCTTACCTAAAATAGGCTTGTATAAACATGATAGAATAAGATGGCAGAAAAATTTGTAAAACTGACCGCTGCGGCGGCACTTGTCTTGTTGTGTTGCGCCTGCGGCCGAGATGTCATCCGTCCGGCTATCGTTCCGGGCGTGGAGGTCAGAATGCCCGAGAGCAAACCGAAAAAAGAAGTTAAAAAACCGGAAAACGCGCCGCTTAAAATTATCGGAGCCGTGGAACCGGTTTATTTTTTGCCGATGAAAACCCCTTTTACGTCGCGAATCGATACCGGCGCGGAAACGTCGTCGATCGACGCCGACAACATCAGTCCGTTTGAGCGCGACGGCGAAAAATGGGTGGCTTTTGACTTAAACAATCGCGAAACCGGCGAAAAATATCATTTTGAAAAGAAAATAGAACGTCGGCCGACCATTAAGCGCATCCACACGAGCGAGGAACGTATCGTGGTGGAGATGGATGTTAAAATGGGCGACGAGATCATCAAGGCGGAATTTTCGCTGGCGCACCGCGACCGTTTCAACTATCAGGGGCTTATCGGCCGCAACATTCTGGCCGGCCGCGCGCTGGTTGATACGTCGCTTGCCAATACATTGCGTTAATCTTTAAATAACAAATATCCGAGGCTTTCATGCTTACAAAACTAAAATCCGTCAGAGCATTGCTTACGCTGGGGTTGATCCTTTCTTTCGCTTTTGCCGTTTACGCCGCCTGCTACAAGGTGAAATATTGGGGGTTCAACTTTGCTCCGCGCAAGGTGACGGACGTGTGGACGGTGGAAGAGCACGTCAGTTTTATGCCCGACGGCAACAATATCCGCGTGTCCATGGCGCGCCCGATTTCCACGGCCGGTTTTAAGGTTTTGGACGAAAATATCGTGGCGCCGGGCTACAAGGTGAAAAAAGAAGCCGGTCGGATAGAAGTTTCCGCCAAGCCGCAGCAGGGTTTGCAAGACGTTTATTACCGCGTGCTGCTTTACGACAATGTGGACAGCCGCGGCAAAACCGAGGCGGAAAAACCTTCCGACCCCGAAAAACCGGTGATGGACGAACAGACGGCGGCATTGGCGCAGCAGCTGCTGGACATGTCCGCAAATTTTGCCGGAGACGCCGTGCAACAGATTGTACTGCTGTTTAACCAGAACCCGCCGGAAGGGGTGGTACAGGCTTTTGTGCCCGCGCCGCGGACGGACAAGGCTGCGGTGGAGGCCATGATTGACCTGCTGGCCTTAAAAGGCATTCCCGCCCGGCTGGTGCGCGGGGTGAAGCTTGAGGAAGGCAAAAAATCGCTTACGCCCGACGTGATGTTTGAGGCTTATCTGGACGGTATGTGGAAAATTTATAACCCACAAACCGGTAAAAAAGGCCTGCCGAGCGACTTTATCATCTTTCAGCGGGGCGGAAAATCGCTGGTTGACGTCGTGGGCGGTACGGATTCCGTGACCAAGTTTTCGGTGATGAAATCAATCCGCTCTTCTTTCCGCATGGCCGGGCACCGGGCGGATTTGTCGCAGAGCCGCAGCCTGTTTGACTATTCCATTTACAACCTGCCGCTGAACGAGCAAAATGTTTTGAAATGGCTGATGATCTTTCCGCTGGCCATTCTGGTGGTGGTGATTATGCGCAACGTGGTCGGCATTGCGACCATGGGCACCTTTACGCCCATGCTGATTGCCATGTCGCTGGTGGAAACGGGGTTTTGGCCCGGGCTTATCTGTTTTTCGCTCATTCTGTCGGTGGGGCTGCTGATAAGGGCGGGTCTGTCGCGGCTGAATTTGCTGCTGGTGCCGCGGATTTCGGCAGTGGTCATCTTTGTGGTGCTGATTATGCAGGCGCTGGCGGTTATCGGTTATCAGTGGAAGTGGCCGATAGCCTCTTCGGCGCTTTTCTTCCCGATTATCATTATGGCCTGGATTATTGAGCGTGCCTCCATTACCTGGGAGGAAGACGGCGCCGCCAACGCCACCCGCGAGATTGTTTACAGCATCATCGTGGCGGTCATTACCTATTTTGTAATCGTGAACGAGTATATCCGTCATATCATGTTTGCGTTTAACGAGTTTAATCTGGTGATTTTGTTTATCGTTATGCTGCTTGGCACATACACCGGCTATCGGCTGACGGAGCTGAAGCGTTTTGCTCCGCTCGCCGGAAAAGGAAAATGACCATGTTTGCTTTTTGGAAAAAATTTGCCACCCCTTCCGAACTGCGCGCCGCCGGCGTGCTCGGGATGAACCGGCGCAACTACGAAATCATCGCCAAAAGCAACAACCGCCGGCTTTATCCGCTGGTAGACGATAAAGTGCAGACCAAAAAGCTGGCCGACAAGGTGGGCATCAACACGCCGCATTTAATCGGCGTTATCGAGGTGCAAAACGAGGTGAACGGCTTTTTATCGCTCGTCGGGCAATATCGGGAATTTGTGATTAAACCGGCGCACGGCAGCGGCGGCAAAGGCGTGCTGGTGATTAAAAGTTTTGATGAAAAACAGTTTGTTACCGCCTCGGAAAAAGTGTTGAGCTATAACGAAGTTTATCAGCATATTTCCAATATTTTAAGCGGGCTCTATTCTCTCGGCGGCCAATATGACGTGGCGGTGCTGGAAGAAATGGTGCATTTTTCCAACCAGTTTGCCGACTTCAGCTATCAGGGCATTCCCGATGTGCGGGTGATTGTATATCGCGGTTTTCCGGCAATGGCGATGATGCGGCTGGCAACAAAAGAATCCGGCGGCCGCGCCAATCTGCATCAGGGCGCGGTGGGCGTCGGCATAGACATCAAAAGCGGGCGGGCGTTGGCGGCCGTTTCGCACAACCGGCCGATACGCTTTCATCCCGATACCGGCGCGGATCTTCTGGATTTGCGGGTGCCGTTCTGGCGCGAGCATCTGGAGATTGCCGCCAAAGGATACGAAATGACGGGCCTCGGCTATCTCGGCGCGGACATCGTGCTCGACAAATTCCGCGGACCGATGATGCTGGAGCTGAACGCCCGCCCGGGGCTGGCCATTCAGATTGCCAACGGCCGCGGTTTGCGCGATTTGTTAAAAAATATCCGCAAAACCTATCCCGAAGGTCTCGGTTTTGCCGAGCGCGTCGATTATGTTTTGAAATAGCTCTCTTGCCAAGCGCCGGTCTGCTTCCTATATTATGCAACAGGAAGATAATTTACGGAGGATATTTTTATTATGGCACATTTGTTGAAAAAGTCGGAAACGGCGCGGATAGGCAAAGCCGATACCAAGGGGCTGGCTGCGGCGGACACCAAAAAGCTGACCAAAAGCGCCACCCGCGCCAAAAAAGAAAAAGCGCAATATCAGGTGCGGAATGCGGAAAATGCTTTGCTGCTGCGTCTGAAAAACGGCGACGTGGTGATCGAGATGTTCCCCGACGACGCGCCGGAACATGTGGCGCGGATTAAGGAACTGGTACGCGCCGGTTTTTACAATGGTTTGAAATTCCATCGGGTGATTGACGGTTTTATGGCACAGACCGGCTGCCCTTACGGCACGGGAACCGGCGGCAGCGGCAAAAAGCTGAAAGCCGAATTTAACCGTCGGCCGCATCTGCGGGGAACGGTGTCGATGGCGCGTGCCATGGATCCGGATTCCGCCGACAGCCAGTTTTTTATCTGTTTTGCCGAGGCACCCTGGCTGAACGGACAATATACCGTGTGGGGCGAGGTGACGTCCGGCATGGAATATGTGGATATGATAAAGCGCGGTACGGGAGCCAACGGCATGGTAGCCGAGCCGGATGAAATCGTTTCTCTTTCGGTGGTGGCCGATTTGTAGGCGCAAAGCTTTTGCCCGTTGATTTTGGAGACTTCCGTCCCGCGATTGGGGCGGAAGTCGTTTTATATCCGCGGCAGAGGTTTGTGCCGGCGGACATAGAGATAAATAAACAAAGTGTAGAAAAGGATGATGCCTATTGCCGTGCAGATGATGAATTTGCGGGTTTGTTTGGGACTCCAAGCTTGCGTAATTTGGTTGACGTTAACGGCCGAGCCGCGGATTTCATAGCCGTCAAAGCTGTCTTCGCTGTACATGTGGACGGTGATTTGGTTGTCGGGATTGAGGTAGTTGAATTTGATGATCAAAGCGTCGTCAACGGGGACAAGTTCAGCGGAAACATCTTCCGACGTGCCGTTTTCGGCAACGCCGTAATAAAGCATTTTGACCCGTTTGGGGATAGGAATGCGAATCGGATCACGACCGATGGCGGAAACGTCGCTGCCGGGCAGGGCGTTTTCACCGGTGTTGGCAAGCGTCATCTCCGTTTTGTAGACTTTGGGATAATCTTTGCCGTTAATGTGAATTTTGAAGTCATCGCTGCCCGAGGCGGAAGAAATCTCCGTTGTTTCGCTGGTGTATTTTAATATCGGCCGACTGACATAAAATTGATAGTAGCCGATAAAAATGGCGGAAATGCCAATCAGAAAAGCCCCCGTCGGGCTGGTTAAGAAGTTCCATAAAGCGCGCATGGCTTTGGATTGGCGCACATACAGACGTCGCGGATTCATTTTTTTCTCCTTTCTTTGCCCCTCATATAAGCTTTTATCGGATAAATAAAAGAGCCGGCGGGCGGATTTTTATCATTGTTCTTTTTTTGTCAAAATTTTGTTGATTTTCGGGGCGGAGGGGTGTATAGTGACAATGATGTATTTTTTATCATTAATCTATATTTTTATGAACAAAGTAACATGTTATCAGCGTTTGGTGCAAACCATCGTTGAAGATGCCAGAAACGGCATGAATTTTGATTATGAGATGGCTGCTTTCCCGGGATTTGAACGTCGCGGACACAGTGAAAGCGAGTTCAGGGATTGGGTGAAAACCGTTAAATGGGTGCTGAACATCTTAAACACGCATGACGGCAGCCTCAATCAGAAAAAAGACTTCTGTCGCCAGAGCGTTTCTGCCGCGGGAGTGTATAAGGTGCCGTTTTACAGGCTGCGGGAAGAAGAGTTGCAGATTATCGCCTCGGCCGAAAGATTTGGTCGCGGAGATGCCGGCGAAGTGCTGCGATACGGTGACAAAAACGTCGTTTCTTACGACTATCGCCATATTCCGTGCCACGAAGGCGGGCGCAAGGATATTCTGCTGGTTTTCTCCGGTGCGCCGGAAAGTGCGACCAAAGCGGCGGAAGCCGTTTATCACTATGTCCGGAATCACCGGACGCTGCCCGACGGCGTTATGTTTCTGGGGTTGGAGGACAATCAAAATATGACGGAGTTTAACCCGACATATAAAATCCGCAAAAACTCGGAATACAGAATGTACCTCAGGCAGATGCTGATGCTCGGCATTCCCAAAGCTCTGCTCGGCAAGCTGCTGATGACGCCGAAAGACACCTCAACGGCCGAAAACATCGCTCTGATAAAGGAAACGCTGGCGCATTATCATGTTGACGAAGACGTCAATTTGATTTGCGTAACCTATCCGCTCTATCAGATGCGGGTGGCAACGGAGCTTTCTTTCGGGCTGAGGGAGGAAAAAAACGTCTGGCTGCGGATTGCCGACATCGAGCCGAAAGCCTTTACCTCGGCCGCGCAAGGTATAGTTGCCCTGAACGGAAAGGTGGAAGATGAAAACATCGGCCGGCGGATAACCGAGAATCTGCGGATTTTCAGCTATGATCGCATCGGTTATGACGGCCAGCTGGCGGATCTGACGCTTGCCAACTGTGTTGCCCATCTGTTCCGCGAACACGGTAAAAGCCGCTTTGCTTTGCCTCATCTCGGCAGCTATCCGGAAGAGTACAAGGCTTTGGCGCCGCTGTTTTTGGCTTATTCGTATCCGAATGTGGTTAATGAGCTGTGTGGTACGGACGAAACCGTTGCTGCCGTGCTCAAGGTGGTTCGTGCGCTGATGCTTGATGCTTACGATGAAGGTGCAAACGGAAAGGCATGGGACAGGCAGCAGCTGGTCAATACGCTCAATACGGGCTATAAGCTGATTGCCGAAGGTCTTGCTTCTCCGGCCGTCATTGCCAAAGGGCGGATGATGAGCGAAAAACGGTTCCTTGAAGCCGTTGTGGCTTTTCAGAACATACGCTGATAGCGGTAATGAATAAAAAGAAACGGAAGGAATTTTTCCTTCCGTTTCTTTTTGGTATTTTACCGGATGCTTTGTAAAAAGGCGTTTAGGAGACGAACGCCGAAAGCGGTGGCGCCTTTGGGTGTCAGCGGGTGGCCTTTGTCGTCTTTGTCGACGCCGGCAATGTCCAGATGAGCCCATTTGACGCCGTCTTTGACAAAGCGCTGCAGGAAGCAGGCGGCGGTGATGCCGCCGGCCAGCCGGGAACCGGCGTTTTTCATGTCGGCAACGTCGGAATCCATCATTTTGTCGTAGTCGGCGTTAACCGGCAGTCGCCACAGTTTTTCGCCGGTTGTTTCGCCGCATTCGGCGAGTTTGGCCGCCAGTTTGTCGTCGTTGGCAAACAGACCGGCATATTCAAAACCGAAAGTCATCATGGTGGAGCCGGTCAGCGTGGCAATGTCGATAATTGTTTTAACACCGAATTTTTCCTCGATGTACCACAGGCAGTCGCCCAAAACCAGCCGGCCTTCCGCATCGGTGTTGACAATCTCCACCGTTTGGCCGGACATGGAACGGACAATGTCGCCGGGGCGGGTGGCCGAGCCGGAGGGCATATTTTCCACCAGTCCGACCACGCCGACGACGTTAATCGGCAGTTTTTGCAAAGCGGCGGCCTTAATGGCGGCAACCACAACGGCGGAGCCGGTCATGTCGCCTTTCATGTCGCCCATGTTGGCGGCCGGTTTAAGCGAGATGCCGCCGGAATCGAAAGTGACCCCTTTGCCGACCAGCCCCAAATCAAACTCTTTTTGGTCTTTGTTGCCGCGCCATTGCAGCACCGCTACCCGCGGCAGGTTGGCCGAACCTTTGGCAACGGCAAGCAGCATGTCCATGCCGAGATCGTGGATTTTGTCTTCGTCGAGGATGGTGATGTCTATCCCGAGATAGTCCAGCCGTTTGATGTCGGCGGCATAAATTTCCGGCGTCAGGTTGTTGGCCGGTTCGTTGCAGAGATCGCGGGCATAGCGGACGGCGTTGGCCAGAGCCTGCGCGGCCGCCATGGGCGAAGCGTCGACGGCACGGGCGGCGACAAATTCCACTTTTTCAAGCTTGGGGTAGCTGTCGGCGGGTTTTTTGGTAAAATATTTGTCGAAGCGATAGCCGCCGAGCTCCATTCCCAAAGCAAGAGCCGCTGCCGTTTGTCCGGCGGACAGGGTGATTTTTTTGTCGTCTTCGGGCAGACAGACGGCCGCGGTTGCGGTGTCGGCAATCTTTTTATAAAGGCGGGCGCCGAGAGTTTGCAGATCGAGGGCGGAAGGTCTGTTACCGGTGCCGGCAAGGATGATACGGGTTTTGCCGTTGAAAATTTCGGCAAAAGAGCCGCTTTTGCCGACAAATTTCTGTTTGCGGGCGGCGGTTTTAAGCGCGGCGGCTTCTTCTTTGCGGATGAACTTTCCGGCGTTGAAATTGCTGCCGGAGGCAAGGATTATTTTGGTTTCCGCCGAACTTTTGCCGGCGTCTGAAAAAGTAAATTCCGTCATTTTGCATTCTCCTTATGCGATTTGTTGCCGCCGGCGCAAAATTTTGCCGGCCGGTTTGGCTGTCAATATAAGCGCAAAAATGATAAAAAACTCCTAATAACATTAGACTTTCATAAAAAAACAAAGTATAATATGACAAAATTTAACAAAAAGGAGCAGTACGGTGGCCAGCAAAGTCCGACGGGAAATACAGGAACATCAACGCTACAGAGCTTTTGCCGATGAAATCGTGACGCGGGCGATGAAGGTTTTTGCCCGTCTGCCGGAAGGCGAACCAAAAAAGGAAATGCGCGAAGCCCTGCGCCACTATCTGTACAACAACAATTATTTCTGCATGATTACGCCCGAGCGGCCGATGGCGCCCGAGTACAAAATGCTTATCCGCGACGACTGCAACGGCGATATTTACGCCGTGGACAAAAACTTTTTGTCTTTTCATTACCGCTATGCCTTAAAAAACGCCGGTTTGGAAAAACATGCCGCGGCGGACTATGCCAAAGCGCTGAAAAAATGCAAGGCCTGGGAAGAAATGCGCGAGTTTCCGACTTATCGGTCGGTGGAAGAGGTGATGCTTGAAAGGCTGTATGAACAACAGCTGCCGCCGACTCTGATAAAAGCCATGCAGATAAACGATTTTCGCGATTTTGTGCGCACCAGCTGCGGGGAAGAATTTGCCGGCTACCGCGAACGCAAGTCGTTTATCAAAACGTTTATTAATGCCCGCGAAGACGAATTTCGGCAAATGTTGAAATATGCCGGCGTCAACCCGTATTACGCCGATGCTTTGGTGGACAGGATGCACAAAAAAGGCGAGGCCTGGGATATTGTCGTCTGCGACCGCGAGGGCAACCGGATAGAAGGCCCCGAGTTCGATCGTCATCATATCGAGCCGGTCTACTCGCCGAACAATCTGTCAAGCCTGAGCGAGGCCAACAGTTTTGGCAAGCTCTGCCTGTTCGAAAAAAGGTATCACCGTTTTCTGCATAAGCTGGAAAGGGCAAAAATAAGCGGCGATTTGCTTTATTTCGAAAAAATGATGGTGCCCGAAAATGCCGCCTGCGTGCTCGACTTTGAACATGTCGTCCGTCACGACTTTGCGGCTCCCGAGCGGCCGTTGAAACAGTTGCGGCCGGGGGCGGACAACTATCATTTTCTCAACCGGCTGGAACAGCTGACCAACAAATATATTTCGTTGGTGCCGGCCGACAAAAAAGAAAAAACGCCGGACAAATTCGTGCACCGCGGCGGCAAAGGCAGCCGTTGACAATGTGCTTTCTCAGAGATTGATTGCTATTTTACGGACATAAAATCAGATGTATAATGTTTTTCAGGCAACGGAAGAAAATATTGCCCGGGCAGCCGGAGTGATAAAAAACGGCGGGCTTGTCGCCCTGCCGACGGAAACGGTTTACGGTCTCGGCGCTAATGTGTTTGACGCCAAAGCGGTGGCCAAAATTTTCGCGGTGAAAAAGCGGCCGACTTTCGACCCGCTGATATCTCATATTGCCGATTTTGACGCCCTGCCGGAATATGTGGAAACAAACGAGCGCGCTCTGGCTTTGGCAAAGCGCTTCTGGCCGGGTCCCTTCACCATGGTGTTGAAACGTAAGGGGCATGCCGCCGGCGTGGATCTGGCCTGTTCCGGTCTGCCGACGGCCACTGTGCGCATGCCCGCTCATCCGGTGGCGGCGGCGCTTATCCGGCAAAGCGGGGTGCCGATCGTGGCACCGTCGGCAAATCTGTTCAAGTCCGTCAGCCCGACAACGGCGCAGCATGTCTATGACGGACTGGGCGAAAACGTGGATATGATTCTGGACGGAGGCGCCTGCCGGGTGGGGGTGGAATCGACCATTCTCGACGTTACCGGCGACAAGCCCGTGCTGCTGCGCGCCGGCGGAACGACGCTTGAGGATATTGAAGAATTTTTGGGCGAAAAAGTGCTTGTTTCCCACGGCGAACCGGATCGGCCGAGCGCGCCGGGGCAGCTTTTGCGCCACTATGCGCCGGGGCACAAATTGCGGATCAATGCCGAAAAGCCGGAGGCAAACGAATTTTACATCGGTTTCGGCGACAGAGAGGGAGAGCTCAATCTCAGTCCGAAAGGCGATTTGTGCGAGGCGGCGGCCAATCTGTTTGCCTTTTTGCGCAAAGCGGATGCTCTGGCCGGCGATAAAACGCTGGCCATGGCGCCCATTCCGGAAACGGGGCTGGGGCTGGCCATCAACGACCGCATCCGCCGCGCGGCTCACGATTAAAGGCCGACAAAATCAATATCTTTTTTCTCCGGGTTGTAGCGGATGGAAAGATCGCCGTTGCGGAGCTGCAGCGCCAGATTGCCGAAAAGGCCGCGGCGCCAGCCGACAAGCGCGGGGTTGTTTTTATCGATGCCCGCCGCCAGTTTTTGCACATCCGTGTCGGAGGCAATCAGCCGGGGAACCACGCTTTCGCGCTGGGAAACGATTTTCAGGAGCATTTTCAGCAGCTCGTAAAGCGCCGGTTCGGCGTTGATGTTTTCGCTTTTAAGGATTTTGGCAATTTTGGGATCGACGGTCATTTTGGCCAGCGTGTCGAGAATTTCGTCTGCCAGTCGGCCGGAGGCAATGTCTTTTCTCATGCCGCGGATTTGCATCAGTTCTTCTTTGTTTTTCGGGCAGGCGGTGGCAATCATTACCAGAAAATCGTCTTTTAAGATGCTTTGCCGCGGCACGTTTTTGAGGCGGGCGCGATTTTCCCGCCAGGCGGCGAGAGCCCTGAGCGCGGACAGAACTTTCGGGTTGTGCGAGCGGTGGCGGATTTTCAGCCAGGCTTCTTCCGGCGGCATGACGTAAGTGCTGCCGCGGGAAAGAATTTCCATTTCTTCGTCTATCCAGCGGCTGCGTCCCGTTTTTTCCATTTGTTCTGTGAGAGCGCGGTAAATTTTTAAGAGATGGGTGACGTCGCCCGCCGCATATTGCAGCTGATGTTCGTCCAGCGGGCGCAGCTGCCAGTTGGAAAGGCGGTCGGTTTTGTCGAGCTCGATGTTAAGAATGGTCTTGACCAGACGTTCGTAGCTGATGCTTTCGCCAAAGCCGCAAACCATGGCCGCTACCTGCGTGTCAAACAGCGGCTGCGGAATGACGCCGGAAAGTTCGTAGATAATCTCCACATCCTGCCGGCAGGAGTGAAACACTTTGACGACGGACCGATTTTTCATCAATTCGAAAAACGGCGCAAGGCTGAGCCCTTCCGCCAGCGGATCGATGATTGCCGTTTCTTCTTCGGAGGCCACCTGTATCAGGCAGAGAATCGGGAAATAGGTCTTTTCGCGGATAAATTCGAGATCGACGGTAATAAACGGTTGTGCGGAAAGCCTTTGGCACAGCTGTTCCAGTTGTCGGGTGTTGTCGGTTAGTTGCATGTTTTGTCCGTTGGTTTGCGTGGTTGAAATATTTTGCCTAAAGCATAGCGGCAGTTGTTTAACAGAGTATAAATATTTTTGTTTTTTTATTGATTTTGTTTTTGTTTGTCCTAATATAGCCGCAGGTTAAAAAAAGAAATATTTTTGAGGTTTTTACGGAAAATGAACGAATATCGCAATTTTACCTGCGGGCAGCTGCGCGCAGAAGATGCCGGCAAAAGAGTGAAACTGGCCGGTTGGGTACATCGCAAACGCAATCTCGGCAACCTGTGCTTTGTCGATTTGCGCGACCACTACGGCATTACCCAATGCGTGTTTGACAGCGCGTCGCCGCTGTTTGAACGGATGCAGGGCATCAGGGTTGAGTCGGTGATAGGAGTGGAAGGTCAGGCCGTTATCCGCGAAAACATCAACCACAATCTGCCGACCGGCGAAATAGAGATAAAAGCAGATGCGCTGACGCTTTATTCCGCGGCCGACGTTCTGCCGTTTCAGGTTGCGGCGGAAGACGACGCGCCCGAAGAAATCCGTTTGAAGTATCGTTTTCTCGATTTGCGCAAGGATCGTATTCACAAAAATATTCTGTTGCGTTCGGCGGTTATCTGGCGTACGCGCGAGCTGATGCGCGAACAGGGCTTTACGGAATATCAGACGCCGATTTTAACCGCTTCGTCGCCGGAAGGCGCGCGCGATTTTCTGGTTCCTTCGCGCCTGAATCCGGGCAAATTTTACGCTCTGCCGCAGGCGCCGCAACAGTTTAAGCAGCTGTTGATGGTTTCCGGTTTTGATAAATATTTTCAGATTGCGCCGTGTTTTCGCGATGAAGATCCGCGCGCAGACCGTTCGCCGGGCGAGTTTTATCAGATGGATATGGAGATGAGCTTTGCGACCCAGGACGATGTTTTTGCCGTGATAGAGCACACGCTGGGCGGTATTTTTAACGAATTTGCCAACGGCAAAAAGGTTGATCAGGCGCCGTTCGTGCGCATTCCTTTCCGCGAGGCGATGATGAAATACGGCTCCGATAAGCCGGATTTGCGCAATCCGCTGGTTTTGCAGGACGCCACGTCTTTCTTCGGCGAGAGCGGTTTCGGCGTGTACGACAATCTGGCAAACGAGGGCAAGACCATCAAAGCCATGGTGGTGGCTGGCATTGCCGACAAGCCGCGTTCTTTCTTTGACAAGCTGGATGCCTTTGCCAAAGAAGAAGGCATGGGCGGCACGGCCTATGTTTCCTTTGCCGCCGGCGGCGCCAAAGGGATTGCCCGTTTCTTTGACGAGGAAAAACTGGCCGGATTAAAACAGCGTTTCGGCGCAGGCGAGGGCGATGCGGTGTTGTTCATGGCCGGAAAGGGAATGAAGTTTGACAAATTCAGCGGGCGGCTGCGCAATAAAGTGGCGGACGAACTCGGCCTTGTGGACGAAAACAGCTTTAAGATGTGCTGGATTGTCGATTTTCCGTTTTATGAAGAAAACGAGGAAACCGGCGCGGTTGAATTTTCGCATAACCCGTTTTCCATGCCTCAGGGTGGTATGGATGCCCTGCTTAACAAAAATCCGCTGGAGATTTTGGCTTATCAGTACGATTTTGTCTGCAACGGGGTGGAACTGTTGTCGGGTGCGGTACGCAACCACGAACCGGAAATTATGTACAAGGCGTTTGAGATTGCCGGTTATGACAACAGCGTGGTTGACAGCAAATTCGGCGGTATGATCAGCGCGTTCAAATTCGGTGCGCCGCCGCACGCCGGTTCGGCTTTCGGCATGGACAGGCTGGTGATGCTGCTTTTGGACGAACCGATTATCCGTGATGTGATTTTGTTCCCCTTAAACGGCAAGGCTCAGGATCTGTTGATGCAGGCACCGAACACGGTTACCGAAGAGCAGCTGCGAGAACTGCATATCAAGGTTGTCGAAGACGAAAAAAAGTAAAATAAAGAGGCGGTTTTTCCGCCTCTTTCGATTATGGAAAAACTTCGCCCGCAACAACGGCAGCAACAAGGCTATATTTTTGGTATTTGACAGAGCCGTCCGGAACAGTAAAAAAGAAAGATAATTTTAATGTGTTTGCTAAAAATCATGTTGACATTTGCGGTAAAATGCAATAATACTACTCCAGTTTTTGCCGATTGCCCCATCGTCTAACGGCAGGACAGCGCACTCTGACTGCGTTAATCGTGGTTCGAATCCATGTGGGGCAGCCAATTTGTACAGGGTTGCATTTTGTTAGTGCAGCCCTTTGTTTTTACTTCATTTTCTGCGGTTCGAATTGAGTAATTCGGTCTGAACTTACGGCTAAGCGAAATATGCCGAAACGTTTCTGAAAACTTGCGGAATTTTGTCCCCGTCTTTGACGGAAAACCTCCAGACGAAGTTTTTGTTGACGAAAACCGGGGGTGAGGCTATGCTGGTCACTCATAACCCAAAGGAGGAAAATATGCAAAAAACAAAAGACGCCAAAAGACGCCGGCCGCCAAAGCCCTTTGCCCCCGGCGGATACGAGCTGTTTCATAACGGACTTTACCGGCAGAAAATTATCCTCGATAAGAAAAAAGCCGAAAAACGGAAACGAAAAAAGGTTGATATGCGAGAATATCAGCCTTTTTTGTCGGTGCGGCTGTCGGCTCATTTCCTCTTTTCAAAAATCCCGGCATTTGACCATGTCCGTATTTGTCGTGTTCCGATTATAACATTTTAACCAAAACTCAAGTGTCGAGCTTTATAATGAGATAACTGCAAATTTGTTGGAGAAACACAATGATAAGCAATGAAAAAGAAATCTTATTAAACATTATGTATACGGGAAAGTATCTGACCGACGGAAATATCGGACATGAGGTCATTAATTTGTTTAAGGATGATAAGAAGCAAAATTATATATATGTCTTGCCGGTCGGAACAATAGGAGAAATACATGACGACAAAGTGGAGGTTATTCTGCTTGTTAAGAGATGCAACGCCTGTTTGTTGGAAATTTTGGCCAAGGCGGAAGGGTTAAAGAAAATAGGAACAAAAAAAGACGAGCAAAAACAGTATATAGAAAATGAAGATATCAGATACGGCCATGTCCTTTTGCCGGAAATATTTGAGGGTAATGTCGAAAACGGGAATTATGTTACTTTTAGAGCGGAAAATGTCATCAAAGCGGCGCAACCGATTTTTATTACAACCGACGAAATTTTAAGCAAAGCAAAAGGATATTATTTTGTGGGAGATATAAAGTTTCCACGGCGTCAAAAAGGATATGTCTCGGATAAAAAACATGCCGAAACGTATAAAATTCTTCAGGGTATAATTAAAGAAAAAACAAATTGGGGAGAAGAAACAAAAACATTGGAGGATTATGAAGATTTCCTGCAAAACAAAAGGAATGCCGCAGAACATGATTTTATCAGCATCATCAAAAAAGATTATGACGAACTCGTTTTTTCCAATTTGTTTCAGTATATTTTTTCTTCCTGTCCCGAGGGATTTAATTTATTTGTTAAAGAAGTTTTGCAAGCGGACATAAAATTCAGCGATAATTTTGTTGTCGAAAGAGAAAAAGAAAATATGGATTTGTTCATAACGGACGGTAACAGCATTATTGTGATAGAAAACAAAATAAAATCGCAGATTAACGGTATTCGTAAAAATGACAACGATAAAACAAGTTACAGCCAGTTATCAAAATATTATGATTATGTTGAACAACAATATCCTTGTGAACAAAAAAAGTATTTTTTGTTTGCTCCCGATTATAATATGATTGATTTGTCCGTTTATAATCCGGATAACAAATATACATTAATTCCCTATAGCAAAATTTATGATTTTTTTGCACAATATAGAGAATGTTATAAAAACGTAAAATATTTTGATGAGTTTTTGTCTGCTCTTTCCAAACATAAAAGCAATACGGACAACCGTAACGAAGAGGAAATGTTTACAAGGTTTTCCCGCACAATTCAGAATAAAAACAAATGATTGCGGCATGATAATGCCGAGGTTTGGGAAAGGATTATTTGATAAAAGGCATCATTATTTCTTCCAGAGTTTTGAGTTCGACAAGACAGGCTCTGAACGTTTTCTTAAATTCTCCGTCAATTTTCAGTTCGGATACGCCCAGCGGGTGTTGACCGACATTTAGCCAACCACAGTGGTTCTTGTTTTGTTTTTGGAAACATTCCCGCATTTTCATGTCAAACTTTTCATATTGTTCCTGTTTCAGATAGTTTCGGTTGAAAACTAAATCCATTGACCATTTGCCGCCGGTTTGATGAACGTAAATGTTGTACGGCCAATATTTTTGGGAAAATTTCTGTTGCAATTCAACCGCCCGTCGGGTGGTAACGAAAAATGATTTTTCTTTGGCCTCATATTTATATTCCGAATATTTTTTGTTTTTCCTGATTTCTTCGACATATTCGGCGCAACGGGGATAGGCTGCAAGTTCGTCAAAAAAATAAAGATACCGATAATAAACGATGTCTTCCGTATGGCCGGGTTGATAATATTGGGGTATTTTATTATATCTTTCTAATTCCTCTGCAAAATGTTTTTTCAATTCGCGTCTTTGCCGATAAAATGGTCGAAAATATTTGTTGTGTTCATGGTCTTGCGAAAACTCAAAATAGATATCCGCCAATATTTTGTCGGCGGCAATTTTGGGAAACAAAGCCTCTGTCAGCCAAGCATAATTGCAGGCGTGCCAATGTCCCCCTTTGTCCGAAATCTCGGAAAATTCCGTCGGAGCGATGTAATCAAAATCAAGGTAATAATCCATGTAAAGGTAAATTATTTTATATTCAGGATATTTTTTGCTCATATAATTAAAATAATATCTGGTTTGTTCGCCATGTTCGGCAGAGCCGTATTTGTTTTCCAAGACCAGCATATAGCCGTTGCAATCGGCGTCTTTGCGGTTTTTGTCGGCGCACAGAAAAACGTCGACCCGTTTGCATTTGTCCTCCTTTGGTGCAAGGCTGTTTCGGCATCTTTGGTCGTTTTTTAAGGCGACTTCGGTTTGCACGACGATGTTTTGCAAAATTTCTTTTTTCAGTATCTCCTTACATGCAACAGAAGAAGCTTTTTTTCCCTTAAAACAGTCGATTTTTCCGCCGACGGAAAGAAAATTCAACAATCTTTTCAGAAAATATTCTTTTAATCCGTGTCCTTGCGCGGGATCGAGCAACCAGGCCAAAATTTCGGAAGCCTGTTCTTCCTTGCAGGAAACGATGTCAAAAATATTGACGCATTTTGCCCTGCATAAATAGTCTTCGTTGCCCCTGATTTTGGTCATTGCATTGTTGCTCCCAGATTATAAAAATGTACATAAACAAAAGTTTATATTGTTAAAAACAATATTCAAGAAAATTTTTCCATGTCGTTATAATTTTCTTCTTAACTTGATATTTAAGGAAAGACTTTGTAAACTGTGGTTAAGATGACTGCCGTTTTAAGGATTTCAGGAGCTCCGAAAACATGATAAGAATATTGATAATTTTGTTGCTTTTGAGCGGGTGTGCGGCAATCAAGGCGCCTGCCGATTTTGTTTATGAAGAAATCCCGACAAGAGACTTCACGCTTGCCAGCTGGCAAAAAATCACCGCGCCGTCCGGTGTTTATAAAATATATATTGAAGGCGATGGTTATGCTTTTAATGCTCACGGCCGCGCCGTGCATGATCCGACGCCGCGTGGTACGTTGGTTCGCGAATTGGCTTTCGGCGACGATTCTCCCAATGTCGTTTATTTGGCGCGCCCGTGTCAATATGTCACAAGTCCGATTTGCTCCAAACGTCATTGGACAACCGCCCGTTTTGCGCATGAAATTATCAATGCCGAATATGCAGCCGTCAAACAAATTGCCGGCGACAATCCGGTTGTTTTAATCGGCTTTTCCGGCGGTGCGCAGGTCGCGGGATTGATTGCCGCCGCTAAACCGGGCTTAAATGTCAAAAAAATCATAACCATTGCCGGTAATCTTGATCATCTGGCGTGGACGCAATATCACAACCTGCCGCCGTTGAACGAATCAATGAATTTGGAAAGCTACCGCAAACAATTTGCCAAAATTCCGCAAACACATTATGTCGGCAGCGACGATGAAGTCATGCCGCCGGCATTGGTGCGCGAATTTGTCGGCAAGAGCGGCAATATCATTGAGGTTAGGGGCGCCATGCACAATTCCGGCTGGGAAGAAATTTGTCCCGAAATCCGGAATGAAAAGTGATTTTCGAGAAAGTTGAAAAACTTTTCCGGAAGATGTCGGTTGAAGATCTTTTTGTATTATTGTTTTGAAAAACAAAAATTTTTCTGTTATGTTTCAGATGATTTGCCGTAAGGTGACATATTGCACCTGTCAGAAAATATAAAACCGGAATTAAAGGGAAAAAATGCTAAAACTTGTTACAAGAACACATCGTGGAATATATGGTCATGTGGCTGAAAAAAACAGACTTAAATGAGAACAATGCAACCCCGTTTGTTTTATTATGCAGTAATATTTTCCCAAAACCTTAACTTGATATTTGAAGAAAGACTTTATAAACTGCATTTATGTTGTCGGCGAATGAGATAAAAGCCAAATATTGGGCTTTGGAAGTTTTAGCTTCAGGTAACCAAGCGGATATGGGAAACATTTCCGGTTCCTTGGAAACATCTAAAATTGATATGAATCCGCATCAAATCGAAGCGGCGCTTTTTGCTTTGAAATCTCCTTTATCCCAAGGGGTTATCCTGGCTGACGAAGTCGGCCTCGGCAAAACGATTGAGGCCGGCATAGTTATTTCTGAATATTTTTCGCGCGGGCAAACTTCTATTTTGGTGGTCGCTCCGGCCAGTCTTTGCCAACAATGGCAAACGGAAATGCAGGAAAAGTTTGGTTTACCGGCTCAAATTATTGATATGAAAATCTACAATGATGCTCTAAAAGCCGAAAAAGACAATCCTTTGTCATTCAAAGGTATAACCATTTGTTCATATAACTGTGCCGTACAGCTTAAAAATACTATGAAACAGCATAATTTTGATCTGGTTGTGTTGGATGAGGCGCATAAACTCCGTAATTTTTATAGAGGCAAAACCAAAATAGCCGATGGCATCAATGAAGCCTTTTATGGCAAAAAGAAACTTCTGTTGACGGCAACGCCTATTCAAAATTCTTTAATGGATATATTTTCATTGGTTACGATTATAGATCCGAGCATTTTGGGAAATGAATATTCTTTTATGGAAAATTATTTGTATTCCGAGCAGCATCATGCCGAATTAAGAAGAAGGCTGGAATGTGTGCTGCACCGCACGTTGCGCAAAGATGTTTTGGAATATATAAAATATACCAATCGCGAGGCCATAACAGTTGCCTTTAACCCGACGCCGGAAGAAACAGAACTTTATAATGCGGTTTCAGCCTATATTCAGGATATTTCAAAAGTAGCCGTTACAACGCGTTATCGCACATTGATCGTGCTTATGATTCGAAAATTGATGAGTTCGTCAACAGCTGCCGTTAAAGGGACTTTGGAAAGGCTGATGGAGCGACTATGCTATATTGAAAAATCCGGTGGCGATTTCAATGAATTGAAACCGTTTATAATTGATGAAGACTTATTGGAAGAATATGCAGATTCTTTAGAGGATTTTAGCGATTCACAAAAAATTAAAGAAAATTTTACACCGCAAGAAATTCGTGCCGAAAAGGCTTTTTTGCAGGCTCTGATTGATAAAGCCTCGCAAATTAAGGTAGACGGCAAAACCGAAAAGCTGACAGATGCCATCAATCAGGGATTTACAAAAATAAAAGAAAAGGGCGGACAAAGAAAAGCAATAATTTTTACGGAAAGCAACCGCACTCTGAACTATCTCTTTGATTATCTGTCTGCGCATGGTTTTAAGGATAAAATCGTAACTTTCAACGGGCAAAACAATTCTCTTCTCTGCAATCAGGTTTACAATGATTTTGTTGAAAATCACTCTTCCGAACTGACTGGTTCCCGCACCAACGATATGAAAAAAGCTTTGGTGACCAAATTCAAGGAAAATGCTGAAATTATGATTGCCACTGAAGCCGCGGCCGAAGGTTTGAATTTGCAATTTTGTTCATTGCTGGTCAATTATGATCTGCCGTGGAATCCGCAGCGGGTAGAACAAAGAATCGGGCGAATCCACCGTTACGGGCAAAAGTGCGATGTTGTGATTATCAACTTTATAAACAAGGAAAATGTGGCAGACATCCGTCTTTATGAGATTTTGCAACATAAATTCAAATTGTTTGACGGTGTTTTTGGTGCCAGCGATGAAATTTTGGGCTCTTTATCGGACGGTGTGGATTTTGAACGCGCCGTAGCTTCTATTTTTGAATTGTGCCGCACGACAGAAGAAATTAACCGTGCTTTTGATGAGTTGCAGGCAAGTTTAAGTGTTCAAAGAGACGCCAAGTTGGAAGAAACACGCCAGCTGGTTTTGGAAAACCTGAATCCGACCACGCAGGAAAAGCTGCAGGTTATGAAACAGCGGGTAGAAGATTATTTGGAGCGCCGCAAGCAGATTTTTTGGGATTTATCCGTTATTATGCTCAAAAAGCATCATCCTGATATGTTTATCAATTCGGCGCGGAAAATTTTCGGCTCGTTTGAAGCGCAGGTTTTTGATAAACCGTCCGATATCGTATTCGGAAAAAGCTTCAATTTCAAACTGGATTTTTCCAAACGGGATAATAATCGCTTTTTATCACCACAGGAGCGTAAGGCCGTTTGGCGCTCTGCGACGCCGTATAATCCGGACAGCGAGTTCGGACGGATTATCTTAAACGAGGCTTTGGCACAAACCGCGGAACCGTGCCATTTGCTGCTAAAATCCGGAGAAAAGCTGAAATCCGGACAATGCGGGCGGCTGCTTTTATCTTTGTTTAAGATGAACGCGCCGGAAAAGGTCTTTCATTTGCTGACAACCGTTATTGATGAACAAGGCGGATTATTAAACCTTAAACCGGAAGATATTTTTTCAAAATCTGGTTTGCATTAATATAAGCTAACGGCCCAAATAAAATAATTTTGGAGTTAGGAAAGTTTTTCCTAATATCTGAAATATTATATTCCAATCTGTCAACATCTTTAAAATTGGGTTTATAAAAAATAATATCCCATTTTATTCCTGAAATTATCGGCGCAATATCACCTGAGGAAGCTTCTTTTTTTAATAAAAATAATGAAACATTATGACCTAATCTACGTAGATTTGATGCAATATAACCGGCAGACACAGATGCTACCGATTGAGAAGATAATGTCCTATAAAAAATTACAGCTATATTCATTGAGCCTCCACCGGACATAATTTGCAACTTCTACATAAGAAATTTTTATCACTGTCTAACTTCCCATTAACCATCATTCTAAGGCGAGTATAATTTTCACTCTCCCAAATATCATGAAGAGAACTTGTGTTGATATTCCCCACAGAGAAACGTCTTCTCCAATCATGACAACAGAGATATACGCTTGTTTCAGGAAACTGTTGATGAACTGCATAATTGTGAGCTAAAGCAGATAAGAAGTCCCGATCACAGAATACCAATTTTCCTTCATTCTTTGCATTCTGGGCAATTGACGAGACTCTTTTATCCAATTCAAAATAATATTTCTGTTTAACAATATTATCTTCTAAACTATCAGAAATATCCTGAAAATTTTTGTTTTTATCCCTTAGTGATGACGACGAAGGAACTAAAAAAAGCGCCATATCTGTCTCGAAGCTTTCTTAAAAGGGTTGTTTTTCCACAAGCAGACAATCCACTAATAGTTATGATCTTATTGTTGTTCATCATTTATTGTATCTTTTAAAGAAATAGAGAATTTTTCCAAAATTTCTTTTGGATTTTGAGTTATCTGCGTCTTTCGAATAATATTCCATAAATCTGCCGCAGCCTCGTCAACAGTTTTATTATTTTCATACCAAACCGAAGGCAAACATTTACGGGGTGATTGATTATTGATCATTATATAGTGAAACCGTCTCATATTTTGGGGAAAGGGCGGCGTAAAAAACATATCGTTCCGTTTGCGTCCTGTTCTTTGGAAATCTTCTTCTCTATGTTTCAAGCGCTCTTCAAAAGATACGTCTAAGTATATATAGTAATCAGCTAATCCGAGATTTTTCATTTCTAATTGATGAATATATTCATCAACCATCCAATTATAAATATTGAAATCAGGAAGTAGCCACCTTTCAGCGTAATTATGTGCCAGAGGAGATGTAAAATCAGTATCAGAAATAATTATGTCTGCCTTGTCAATATGCTCCATAGCCCAATTATATCTGGCTATGTCTAAATTAAAAAAAAACGTTGTTTTTCGATCTTTTCTTCAATATTTTCTGGAACCTTAGGAAATTTACCTTTAACCCATTCATTATGTTCTGGAACAGTAATGATATTGTATTTTTCTTTCAGATTTTTTATTAAGGTCGATTTTCCACTTGCCGGAAGCCCCGAAATAACGATTAATTTTCCCATGATTGTTCCTTTAAATCAGTAATTAAATTTTGTTTTTCTTTTTTGTTCTTTATTATAATAATTTTATTATCAACATTGCTTAAGAGTTTCTTAAATTTTTGATCTTTTTTATAAAATTTATATTTTAGACAATGCCTCCAGTGTTTTAAAGCCATTATTATAGGTTCCGGATTTTTAGAATCATATCCGCTCCATCTTAAAATTGAGCGTTTGATTATCCACTTTACCAGTGAAAATATTACAGGGTATTTTGACGATTTTTTTGATAAGCAGCCAGAAAACAGCAGCGATGGTAATTAGCGTCAAGGTGAAAAACTTGTTATGTTCCATGAAGGCAAAGAAATACTGCCAGACATTGGCGTCCAAATTTGTAATATCCATGTTTAATCCTTTATAATTGCGTTGATTTGAGTGACATATCCCGAATTAGAGAGTTCGTGAGTAGCCGATTTGATGATCCATTCGCCATTGGCAGCTTGGGTCAAGTTGGAGATTTTTATGATGTTTTCGGCACAGATTGCCGTATTTCCGGCAACTGTCAGTTCAAGCTCATAAATGCCGCGAATACCCGTCACAGAGTTTCTCTCTTTCCCAGATGTGCGAAGTCTATAAAATTCTCGGTCTTTCTTATAACGAACAAAAATTCGATTAACCCACTGCAGACTTAAAACCCCAGAAACATTCCGGAGTTTTTGCTCCCTTTTTTCAGAAAAAAGCTCCCCTCTCCCGGAGGAGGGGTCTTCCGCAATGCGTTGGTTTGCAAGGATTTGTGATTTTTTCTCTCAGCGATCTTGCACATCCGCTCATCCGCTTCACAACTCCCACAAACTTATTGACTAATACCAAAAATCAATACATCTTTAAAGCAAAGATACTATGGGAGTAAACAATATGCAGGATATGATAAATGGTCGCTGCGGCTGGGCTGGGACAGATGAGCTTTATGTCAAATATCACGATAGCGAATGGGGAAAGCCCGTTACCGACGATAAAACCCTGTTCGAGTTTCTGGTGCTTGAAAGTGCCCAGGCCGGTTTATCTTGGATCACCATCTTGCGTAAACGCGAAGGTTATCGTCAGGCTTTTTGTAATTTTGATGCGGAAAAGGTTGCACAAATGACGTTGGAAGATGTCGAACGCCTGATGCATCAAGACGGCATAGTCAAAAACCGCCTGAAAATAAAAAACACCATCGGCAATGCCAAATTGTTTCTGGATATAAAAAAAGAATTTGGCAGTTTTTATAATTATATTCGCTCTTTTTTTCCTGCTGTTTGTCCTGTCGTCAACCATTTTACGGCTCTGGATCAGATTCCGGTAACGTCTCCACAGTCGGATGCCATAAGCCGAGATATGAAAAAACGCGGCTTCCGGTTTTTCGGTTCCACTATTTGCTACGCTTTCCTGCAGGCTACCGGTTTTGTTGATGATCATCTTGAAACCTGCCTTTGTCGCCAAAATAAAGAACAGAATAAAACGAGTGGGGAAAAATGATTGAGAATAAATACGATAATGATACCTTTTTTGAAAAATACAGCCGATTTCCACGTTCCGTGTATGGCTTAAGCGCTGCCGGAGAATGGCCAGCATTGCAAAAGCTCTTGCCTGTTTTTGCCGGAAAACGCATTCTTGATCTCGGTTGCGGTTTTGGCTGGCATTGCCAATACGCTGCCGAACACGGCGCTGAATATGTTCTGGGAATTGATGTTTCGGAAAAAATGTTAGAAGTTGCTTGTCGGAAAAATCGCTTTTGCAATGTGGAGTATCGGCGCTCTGCCATTGAAAACATTTCTTTTGCGCCGGATTCTTTTGACATTGTCATCAGCTCGCTTGCGCTTCATTATGTTAAAGATTTCCGCTCTGTCTGCCAAAAGGTGGCACAGATTTTACCTGCGGGCGGCTATTTTGTATTTTCGGTCGAACATCCGGTCTTCACCGCAGCAGGGCCTCAGGACTGGTGTTATGATGAAACCGGCGCCAAATGTCATTGGCCGGTCGACCGCTATTTTTCAGAGGGAAAAAGAAACGCTGTTTTTCTGGGCGAAACTATAACCAAATACCACCACACTTTGACTACTTATTTCACCGCTCTGTTGTCTGTCGGTTTTCAAATTACTGCCGTTGAGGAACCTCAGCCCACAGCGGATATGCTAAAGAATATAGAGGAAATGAAAGATGAACTGCGCCGTCCGATGATGCTGCTCGTTTCGGCGGTGAAAAGGTAATTCTTTGTTTTTGTTTCCGAAACGCAAATTTTATAATTTCAGGAATTTTTAGCCATAAACAACTGGACTAATGCCAATACTTAAGCAACCCTCACACTTATTATATATAGAGAGGGGACAAAATGTCTGATCAGCTTGCTTTTGATTTTACGCTTCCGGCACTTCAGCAAACACCTGCCGTTCAGCTACCGCCACATTTCGCTCCTGAATCTGTCGTCCTGAAAGAAGACAAATTCATTTATGGTGGCGGTTCCGCCAAAGAAGCCGAATTTTTCAAAATGTTTGACCAACTGGCGGCGGAAAGTAACCGGGCGTTTACTGCTGCCGGTTTGCAAGGCTCGGCTCCCCAAACCGGAAAACTGTACTTTTTATGCTTCCGCGGCTCAAGCATACGAACCGAATCAAACATTTATGAATCAAGGCTTGCAGGGAAATGACAACGAAAACCTCCAAATCGGGTCTTTAAAATCATACGAACCGCAAATTTTAGATAAAAATCAAGAGGTTACATTAAAAAATGCAACCTCTCTCCAAATTGGTGAGCCAGGCTCTCACAAAATCGCCCCCAAATCGGTCATTAATATCAACTTTTTCTTATCTCATCGTGAGGAAATCTTGGCAATGAAAGAACAAGTCCAAATGATAAAAGGTTTGTTTGTGGCTTAAAAACTGCTTTCTACCTGAAATCATAAGGATTGAATAGCATTTTCGTAAGAAAAAAACGGAAAATAATCACATCTTAGCAAGGAAAGATGTTTTTCATAGAAAGTAAAACAGGTAAAAACATCAGAAAACCGAAAGAAAACTTATACATATAATTACGTTGTTTCCTTAGTAACTTCTGCATCGTCCAATTCTTTACTTAAAATAGATTGTATAATGTTTTTATCTTTAGCTGTTATATAATTTTTATCTATCTTTTCATAAAGATTTTTCCAGTATTCATAGTCCACATGACTAATTAAATGAGTCTGAATTTGTTTTATTAGGGCTGAGATGTATTCTTTATTTTTACTATCAGCAATAGCCTCCAATAAAGGCTTTTCATTTATATAAGCATCTAGATTTTTGCATATATTGTCAAAAGCATACTTTTGCAGTTTGGGAGATAATGCTAAAATAATTTCTTTAGATGCGGTACTTACCAATTGAATAAAGAATTCTTGGATTCTTTTACTACTAATATTGTTTTCAAAAAAACTATTAATTAGAGTTGTTTTCTCGGGATTTTGCACATTTTCGATCAAAATTTCTAGCTTTTGCCTTACTATATTATCGTCAATAACAAACGTTTCATCTTTAATTTCATTTATGAGCTTTTCAAAAATATATAGGTAATCAACAGAAACGTTTGTAATATTTAAAATACAATCTTTAAATACTCCTATAGGCATTCGTTTATTTGAAATGTTCTTTATAGAAGAAATTATATAAGGATGAATAGTTGTATCTTTATCAAATAAATCCTTTAATTGTTTGTCTGTCATTAAATTTCCCAAAGTACTTATATAGGATGCTTCTAAAAAGTCTATCACTATTTTTCTTTCATTCTCATCCTTTATAATATTTAACAGTGATTTTTGCTGATGTCCGATAGTAATAGTTTTAAATATATCGCTATAAAACGTTTGAAAATTTTTAATATCTTTAATATGAAAATTTTTAATAATATTTGTTACATTTGTTAACATATCTAACATAGATGCTGAATTATTTCCATTATACGTAATAGCTTTAGCCTGTATCGCATTGATGACTATGGCAATATGCTCTTCTGTTAAATTACCATATTTTGCAATAAATTCCAAATCATCCATTGCCCACTCTTTATCACTCATGTCTTTTATATTTTCAAACTCATATTCTAAAAGATTTTTTGTAACTAATGAGCTAATTTTACTGTTTAAAGGCAATTCTGATAATGCTTTATCTGATTCCTTATACCAACGTAAAAAATATTCCTTAAAATCGGTTATATCATTACAAGTTATAAGCAACTCTTTATACATATCTAAAACATTATTAACTATGTTTTCTTCACTTTCCATATTAATACGGAAATATTGTCCAATTTCTTTAGCAAAGTAGTTATTGCTGCCTAAATCATTGAGGTATTTAGCAAGGGCTAAATAATATTGAGCAGGAACAAATGTTATAAACTCTTTTATTTTTTCTGCAATTACAGTCTGTATTTCTGTATTGTTTATATCTGATAATTTTGATTTCTCATTTATAGAAATCAAGGCAATAAAAGTTTTTATTGCTTCTGAACCATAATTTTCTCTATCTATGCTTTTCTTCAATCTATCCAATAGATATTTCACGCATAATTTCTTATTTTCTTCTGAAACATTTATATAGTCTATTAGTTGCTGAACATCAAAAGAAGATATAGCATCTAAAACATTTTTAGGTAAATTCTGAAAAGATGCCTTGTTTGATAAGATCGTTTCTATTACCGAAATATCTACATTTTGTGTTATGAAAAAAGTTCTCCTTAAAAAACTATTAAGACGTGTATCATTGTTTTTTTCGGTTGTTTGTGATTTCAATAGGTTGTTATCTGATAAAATTAATTTATAGTATTCTGGCCATTCTTCTCTAATTATAAGGGTTTTGCAAATAACACTTTCGTTGTCTGTTAAAAACTTCTTATCACAAGATTTGGATAATACATTTATTTCTGATATTAAGTTATTGCACAACTGTATAATCCTTCTAGGATTTGTTGCGTAATCATTTGCTATAATACTAATAGTATCGGGCTGAAATCCTAATCTATATTTTTTATTCAAATTATCAGCAAAATCGTATAGTTCAACATTTTCTAGAGGTTTTATACGTAATTCAACATTAAAAAATTTACGCAAAAATTCTTCGGCATCTCTACTAGAGCTATTATTTTTAATAAGATGTTTCTTCAAAGCATTATCATCAATAGGAATTATAAAAATTAAATTATCATAATTACCCATAAAATTCTTAATATCTGTTAATAACTCGTAAGCTGTATCACTACTACATCTATCAATATTATCTATTACAATGACAACCTTATCATTTTTATTAGCATTACCCATAACCCAATTGCGGATAGAAGTAAATGTGTTCTTTTTTAATGCATTAGATATTATATCTTTGAAACAATCTTCAAACTGCTCAGGAGCAAACATTAACGGTGTATTCATTGATGTTTTTAATTCACCAAAGCACTTAAATACTAATCTTACTAGTAAACCAATCAAAGAAATGACAAAAGTAGTAAAAGTAGCAATAGACCATATGGTTGGAAGATTATAAGATATGAATGGAAGAGATATCAGTGAAACCAATGATATCAAGAATAATATATGACATATTAAAGAAAATTTTTGAGATAAAAACTTCAATTTTATTGTTTGCTCTACAGTCTTATTACAATAAAACTTTTCCATTAAATCTGTTCTTTCTTGCTTTAATTCCTTTTGTAAATTGAGCAAAAACATTCTTCTAAAGCTATCCTGAACATATTTCCATGCATCATAAATTATAAATTTAATACTACCAAATTCTTTATTATTTTTAGTTATTTCATCCTTGACAGTCTTTATAATAGAAGATTTTCCACTGCCCCATTCACCAAATAAACCTATTGTAAACGTTCCTTTTAGTGGAGCATTTTAAATGATGTTTTTTAATGTTTCAACATAAGATTTTCCATTAAGTAAATCATTTTCTTTTTCATTAAGATTGAGCTCTTTGTCTTCAATAAATCTCATTGTTTTTCCTCAAATACATAAACTTAAGTATATAATAGGAAAACGGACAAAAAATTCAATCTTTTTCTTAAAAAATCAACCTATACCCAGCTTTCCTTAATATATCTATGTAACGTATTCCAATCGCAGCCGAGGAGACGGGCGATTTCGGCTTTGGAGACATGTTTATCCAAAAGCGCTTTTATTTCGTTGTGTTTTTTTGCCAATTTGCGATAGGTGCTGCCACGAGGGCGGCCGATGTGTTTTCCTTCGGCCTTGACACGTTTTAGAGATTCTTTTGTTCTGTCCGAGATAAGCTGACGCTCAATTTCAGAAGCGAGCGAGAAAGCAAAAGCAAGAACCTTGCTTTGGATATCTGCTCCAAGCCTGTAATTTTCTTTTAATGTCCAGATTTGGCATTCTTTTTCAAGGCAGTTTTGTAAAATTCCCATAACCTCCAGAAGATTTCTGCCTAATCTGGACAACTCGGTTGCAATCAGAATATCACCTTTTTTTAGCTTATTAAGCAATTTTCCCAATTTTCGTTCATTAAGAGGTTTTCGGGAAGATATTGTTTCCTCAACCCATTGGGAAATTTGAATATTGTTTTCGTCAGCAAAGGCCTGTATACCGTGCTTTTGGTTGCTTACGACCTGATGTTCTGTTGAAATTCTGCAATAACCGTAAATCATCGTCTATCCTTTATAAAATTTATTTATATTTATCTGATTTGACGATAATTTATGAAAAAACAAATACTGAAATAAACCCACCGTTTATTTTCCGTAGTAGTTATATCTCTTCATCTTTGCTGAATTTACTTACATTATTAACACCAATCTTTTGAAAAGCAAGTATTTTAATGCGTTGCACACGAATGTTAAAGATGTTTTTTTGCAATATTGAAAAACGGTGGATTTTCAATATAAATCATTTGATAATGTATCATCTATTTTAAGAGATGATTTACAGAATGAAATAAAGAAAGGGGCAAAGCTTTCTATTGCTTCCGCCTATTTTTCCATATATGCGTTTGCGGAATTAAAAAAACAACTAGAAAATATTGAAGAGCTCCGTTTTATCTTTACTTCTCCTACTTTCACCACAGAGAAGACTCCAAAAGAAAAACGAGAGTTTTATATTCCACGTTTGGCTCGTGAAAAAAGTATATACGGTACAGAATTTGAAGTAAAGCTCCGTAATGAATTAACGCAAAAAGCCATTGCAAAAGAATGTGCCGATTGGATAAAACGAAAAGTGCGGTTCAAATCCAATAAAACAGGGCAAATAATTCCCGGTTTCATTTCTTTAAATAATGAAAATGGAGCAAATTTTGTATACCAGCCTATTAATGGTTTTACAACCGTTGATTTGGGATGTGATAGAGGTAATAACTGTTTTTGCATTATTAACCGTATGGGTGAACCCTTCAGCCAGAACTATTTGAAACAATTTAATGAAATATGGAACGATAAAGTACAGCTGCAAGATATAACCGAAGAGATCATTGAGAGCATTACAGCCGTTTATAATGAAAATTCTCCTGAATTCATATATTTCTTCACGCTTTATAATATTTTCAATGAATTTTTGGACGATATCAATGAAGATATTTTACCCAATGAGCGCACAGGATTCAAAGAAAGCGCCATTTGGAACAAGTTATATAATTTTCAAAAAGACGCCTGTTTAGCAATTATTAATAAGCTAGAAAAATATAATGGCTGTATTCTGGCAGACAGTGTCGGATTAGGTAAAACTTATACGGCGATTTCCGTTATAAAATATTACGAAAACCGCAATAAAAACGTTTTAGTGCTCTGTCCCAAAAAATTAAGCGATAACTGGACGACCTATAAAGAAAATTATGTTAATAACCCGATTGCATCTGACAGATTGCGCTATGATGTTCTCTATCATACGGACTTATCTCGTACTCAAGGCATATCTAACGGATTGAATTTAGCCAAACTGAATTGGAGTAATTATGACTTAATCGTTATTGATGAGAGCCATAATTTTCGCAACGGTGGACAGTCTTATCTGTCAACCGACGGAGAACAAAAAGATAACCGTTATAGCGTGTTGCTTAATAAGGTTATCCGCAAAGGCGTAAAAACAAAAGTCCTCATGCTTTCTGCCACACCTGTTAATAACCAGTTTTTAGACTTAAAAAATCAACTGGCTCTTGCTTATGAAGGGAATGCCGGAGAAATAAACAAAAAACTTGGCGATGGCAAAAATATTGATCATATTTTCAGAGAGGCACAAAAAGCATTCAACCGGTGGAATACCCTGCCGCCAGCTGAACGGACAACCACACGGTTGCTGGATATGTTGTCGTTTGACTTTTTTGATCTGCTGGACAGCATTACCATTGCCCGCTCCCGTAAACATATCGAAAAATATTACAATACCACAGATATCGGAAAATTTCCGGAACGTTTGTCTCCAATTAATCTGCGACCGGTATTAAGCCAAAAAACAGACACCATATCATATAAAGAAATATTTGAGCACCTTCTGGATTTGACTTTGTGTATTTATACGCCGTCCGCTTATATTTATGAAAGCAAACGAGACGAATATGAAGACAAATACGGACGAGACGTCAGTAAAGGGGTATTTTTCAAGCAATCTGATCGTGAACAAGGTGTTCGCCGCTTGATGAGCATTAATTTAATGAAACGCTTGGAAAGTTCGGTTTATTCGTTTAATCAAACAATTTCCCGCATTATCAATCGTATTGATAAAACCATAGAACACATTGACCTGTTTGAAAGACAGAAAAACAGCTATGAATTAACAGAGGATTTTTCCGAATTTGGTGACCTGGACGAAGATTATGACGTAATCATCGGCAGCAAGGTAAACATTTCACTTCAAGACATGGACTATCGCTCTTGGCGCAGAGATTTACAAGCAGATTCGCAAATTTTGAAACATCTGTATGCAGAAACAGGCAAAATCACAACTGCCGAAGATTATAAGCTGCAAACTCTTTTAACTCAGATAAAACAAAAGATTGAAAATCCAATCAACGATAACAATAAGAAAATTATTATTTTTACCGCCTTTGCCGATACGGCAGATTATCTGTATGAAAACGTATCAAAGTATGTGAAAAACATGTTTGGGTTGGATACGGCGGTTATCAGTGGTTCGGTTGACGGTAAAAACACAATCAAAGGCTTGTTGCAGGACATGAATACGGTTTTGACCTGCTTTTCTCCACGTTCCAAAGAGAAACATTTATTATTGCCGGATAATCCTGCCAATATTGATATTCTGATTGCCACGGATTGTATTTCCGAAGGGCAAAACCTGCAAGATTGTGATTATCTGATAAACTATGATATTCATTGGAATCCGGTGCGCATTATCCAGCGTTTTGGGCGTATTGACCGTATTGGCAGCCAAAACAAAGTCATCCAGTTGGTAAACTTTTGGGCTCCGGTAGAACTGGATGAATATATAAAACTAAAGGCTCGTGTTGAAGGACGGATGAAAGCCATTAACATTACCAATGGCGGTAATGATAATGTCATTAATCCCGAAGATGACGCTGATTTGCAGTATCGTAAACAGCAGCTGGAAAAACTGCAAGAAGAAGTGATTGATATAGAAGAAATGGGAACCGGCGTTTCCATTATGGATTTGGGTTTAAACGAATTCCGTCTGGATTTGTTGGAATATATCAAACAAAACCCTGATGTAGAAAAGACCCCGGCCGGCATGAATGCTGTTGTCGGGGCAACTCCGGATATGCCTGCCGGTGTTATTTATATTTTGAAGAACATTAATAAAGACACCAATATCAATAATATGAACCGGCTGCATCCGTTTTATATGGTGTATCTTAAAGAAAACGGAGAAATTGTCTGTAATCATCTACAACCTAAAGAATTGTTAGATAAACTGCGTCTGGCATGCAAAGGCAAGGCGGAAGTGGATAAAAACCTTTGTGCCTATTTCAATAAAAAAACTAAAGACGGCCGGGATATGAAACAATATTCCGCACTTTTGAATCAGGCTATCAATTCCATTATTGCCGTTAAAGAAGAAAGTGATGTTGACAGCCTGTTTTCTGACGGCGGAACTTCGGCTTTAGAAAACGAAATCAGCGGATTAAATGACTTTGAACTAATCTGTTTTCTTGTGGTGGAAGGAGGCAAAAATGCTTAACCTTCCTCATTCTACGGAAGTTAATAGAAATATATCCAAAAATAAATTTTATGAAAAAGCGGATATCAGTTCAGCCTTAAAAGAAAGCTTTGTAAATGATATAGAAAAAATCATCTGGACGAATAAGTTGTCTCCGAAAACGCTCAATATTTCCGGCAGTGATAATTTTAAGGAGCTGGAAGTTTTTCATATCAAACTGAAAAAAGCTAAATTTAATCCCAAAATTTTAGAAGCCATAGATAAGGCTATCCCTTATTACATTCTGTTTGTTTTGGAATATGACGGCAAATATCAAATTTGGCTGGGATATAAGGAAAAATCGGCCAACAGCACGAATAAGGCTAATATTATTCATTATTTTAACAGTAAGTGGAGCAAAGAACCGATTTTGGCTCTGCAGGGAAATAAACTGGAAAGTATCTATGAAAACTTTTTAAGCCAGTTGTCAGACGGAATGATAGACGCCGCAGATGAGCAAGATATCAAGGATAAGGTTAATCAGACCATAGAAATAGAGAAGTTACAAAAACAAATTGAAAAGCTTGCCAAGAAAATGAATGCCGAAAAACAGTTTAACCGGCAAATTGCTATTCGTGCGGAAATTAAAGATTTGGAACAGCAGTTGTATATTTTGAAAGGAACTAACAATGGATAAGATGAAAATGTCTACGCCGGATTTTACGCGTATAAATGTTGAGAAAATTGCAGAGATGTTCCCGAATGTAGTAACAGAAGCGAAAGATGAGCAAGGCAATCTTGTCCATAAGATAGATTTTGAGAAGTTGAAACAGGAACTCTCAACCGATGTGATTGAAGGGGATGAAAGCTATGATTTTACTTGGGTAGGTAAAAAATCGGCCATGGTAGAAGCTAATAAGCCAACCAATAAAACTCTACGCCCTTGTTTGGAAGACAGCGTTAATTGGGATAAAACCGAGAACTTGTATATTGAGGGAGATAATTTGGAAGTCCTGAAGCTTTTGCAGGAAAGCTATTTGAACAAAATCAAGATGATATACATAGACCCGCCGTATAATACAGGTAATGATAGCTTTATATATCCTGATGATTACAAAACCAACAAAGACCAATATGATGAAGAAGTCGGGGCTGTTGATGACAGTGGTTATCGGATGTTTAGGAATACAAAAGATAAGGGGCATTTTCACTCTTCATGGTGTTCTATGATGTATCCGAGGTTAAAGCTTGCAAGAAATTTGCTGACAGATGATGGGGTTATTTTTATATCTATGGCAGATAATGAATTACCTAATTTAACTAAAATTTGTGAAGAAATATATGGAAAAAACAATATAGAGATATTTGTCTGGAAAAAGAAAGGTGGTGCAGGTAATACTGAAAAGATAATAGGAGTATTAACAGAATATATAATTTGCTGTTTTAAGAATAAAAAACCGTATGACCTGAATTATCAGAATTTTGAAAGAGTATATAAATTTAGTGATGAAATAGGTGCTTATAACTTAGAAGGAATAGAAAAAACAAATTTAGGTACATATGAGCGAAAAACAATGTTATTCGCTATAAAAGACCCTAAAACAGGTAAAGAATTTTTCCCTTCGCAAGATATGAGATGGACAATAGGAGAAGAAACAGCTAACAGTTTAATTAAAGAAAATAAATTGTATTTTGATTATTCTTCAAACAAGGTCAAAAGGATAAAGCGGGACATAGATTATGAGGAATCTCAGAACGTATATTATAATCTATTAACAGAAGAAGGGTCATTAGCAAGTGCAAAAGATGAATGTCTAGAGCTGCTTGGAAATAGAGAAATTTTTGATACACCAAAACCATCAAAATTATTATGCAAAATTTTGAAAATAGCATCAAAAAAAGATTCTATAATCCTTGACTTCTTCTCCGGTTCTGCAACAACTGCGCATGCAGTAATGCAACTCAATGCTGAAGACGGTGGCAAGCGTAAGTTTATTATGGTGCAATTACCGGAAGTTTGTGATGAAAAATCCGAAGCTTATAAGGCTGGTTATAAGAATATCTGTGAAATCGGTAAAGAACGGATTCGCCGTGCCGGCAAGAAAATTATTGAAGAAACAGGCAAAACTGACCTTGATATCGGCTTTCGTGTCTTGAAGCTCGATGAAAGCAATATGAAAGACGTTTATTATACACCTGATGAGCTTTCGCAAAGCGATTTGATTGACAGTATCAGCAACATCAAAAAAGGGCGAAGCGGTTATGACCTTTTGTATCAATGTATGCTGGACTGGGGTTTAGAGCTTTCACTTTCGCACAAAATAGAACGGATTAACAACAACGAAGTTCATATCGTTAATGATGGCGACCTGATAGCTTGTTTTGATGATAAAATTCCGGAAGAAACGGTTAAACAAATAGCTGATTTGAAACCTTTGCGGGTTGTTTTCCGTGACAGCTCTTTTGCAACCCCTGCAGCCAGAATCAATGTTGATGAGATATTTAAGCTTAAATCCCCTCAAACAACAATTAAAGTTTTGTAAGAGGTGGAACAATGAAGTTAAAGTTTAAGCACCAGAAGTTTCAGGCCGATGCCGCAAAGGCTGTTGTTGATGTTTTTAAGGGACAGCCTTATCAAAGCGGTATGAGCTATCTTATTGATAAAGGTTATACGAAAAGCAGGCAACAAGAGTTAGATGAAGATTTTATCGGTTTTAAAAATGCAAAAGTTGTTCTTGATGACAACAGAATTTTGGAAAATATCCAAACCATTCAACGAAATAACCTGATTAAACCTTCTGAACAATTAGAGGGGAAATATAACCTGACTGTAGAAATGGAAACCGGCGTCGGTAAAACTTATACCTATATCAAAACAATGTTTGAACTAAACAAACATTATGGTTGGAGCAAGTTTATTGTTGTTGTGCCAAGCATTGCTATTCGTGAAGGTGTTTATAAATCTTTTCAGATTACCCAAGACCATTTTATGGAAGAATATGGCGAAAAAATCCGCTTTTTCATATATAATTCGGCTCATTTGAATCAAATTGACCAATTTGCCAGTGATAACAAAATCAATGTTATGATTATTAACTCACAGGCATTCAATGCCAAAGGTAAAGATGCCCGAAGAATTGATATGAAACTTGATGAATTTCGTTCTCGCCGTCCGATTGATATTATTGCCAAGACCAATCCGATTTTGATTATTGATGAACCGCAGTCGGTCTTAGGGCCGACAACATTGGCTGCAATTAAGAAATTTAACCCCTTAATGACCATCGGCTATTCGGCAACGCATAGGATTCCGTTCAATATGGTTTATCGGCTGGATGCCATGGAAGCCTACAATAAAAAGCTGGTAAAAAAGATTGCGGTTAAAGGAATTTCTGTTTCTGGACAATCCGGTACGGACGGTTATATGTATCTGCAAAGCATTAACCTTTCTAAAGACAAAAGCCCGACGGCAACCTTGGAATTCAATGTTAAAGGTGCAAACACAATTAAGAAAACCACCCGGATTGTCAATGAAGGATTTAATCTGTATCAGCAATCCGGCTGTTTGGAAGAATACAAAGGATATACCGTTAGCCGTATTGATGGCAGGGCTGCTTCCAATTTTGTGGAGCTTTCTAACGGAATTAAGATTGAAGTCGGCGAAGTTTTGGGCTCTAAAACCGATGAAAATCAAATCCGGCGGATTCAAATCCGAGAAACCATAGAAAGCCATTTGGAACGGGAACGGCAGCTGTTTTATAAGGGAATAAAAGTCCTTTCTCTGTTTTTTATTGATGAAGTGGCAAAATATAAAGATTATCAGGAAGCCGATGAAAAAGGCATTTATGCCCATATGTTCGAGGACGAATATAAAAGAATCGTAGACAGTTATGTCGGCGAGCTGGGAGACAATGAATATATTAAATATCTGAAATCTATTACCCCCGAAAGCACTCATGCCGGATATTTCTCCATTGATAAGAGGAGCGGACGTTCCGTTAACTCCGAGATAAAAAGAGGCGCGACCTCATCCGATGATATTGACGCTTATGATTTAATTATGAAAGATAAAGAACGGTTGCTTGATCACAAAGAGCCGGTGCGTTTTATTTTTTCCCATTCGGCTCTGAAAGAAGGCTGGGATAATCCGAATGTATTTCAAATCTGCACCTTAAAAGAAAGCTCCGCGATTGTCCGTAAAAGACAGGAAATCGGCCGCGGCCTGAGACTTGCCGTTAATCAAAGCGGCGACAGAATGGACGCCTCGCTTTTAGGGGAAGATGTGCATAATATCAATATATTGACCGTTATTGCCAACGAATCTTATAATAATTTTGCCAAAGCCCTTCAAGAAGAACTGGCGGAAGTTGTTACCGACAGACCGAAAGAAGTTAATGTTGAGCTGTTTGAAGGTAAAGTTTTGATTTCAACAAATGGCGAAACACAAACAATTGACCGCAGATTGGCACAAAAGCTGTTTAATAGTTTTGTCCGGCAGGAATATGTTGACGATAACGGCTGTTTGACCGAAAAATACTATGAAGCTAAAAAGGCCGGAACCCTCAAATTGCCCGACGAGTTTAAGGATTGTAACGACAGCGTTATCAAAATTATGGATACGATTTACGATATTAAGGGTATGCTGCCTGAAGATGCCCGCAAAAATAATGTAGATATTAAAATAAATGCAGGGGTTTTGGATAAAAAAGAATTTCTGGCACTGTGGAACAAAATTAATATCAAATCTATCTATGCCGTAGATTTTGACGGACAGGAACTTATTGATAAGGCGATTCAAACCCTAAACAGCAAGCTGGAAGTATCCAAAATCTATGTTAAAATTACCGAAGGCAGCATGAAATCTATTGATTCCAAACAAGCGTTAATAGAAGGAAATGCTTTTGAAACAAAACCAAACAAATCAAAAATTGAGGTTATTAGCTCCGAAGGCACAAATATTAAATATGATCTTGTCGGCAAACTTGTTGACGAAACAGGGCTGACACGTGAATGTATTGTTAAAATTCTGACAGGTATTGAAAAGTGTGTTTTTGATCAATTTAAGCAAAATCCGGAAGAATTTATCATTAAGGCCACAAATCTTATCAATGAGCAAAAAGCGACACTTATCGTACAACATATAGCTTATACAAAAATCGACGGTAAAGACGGAGTTTACAACACAGATATATTTACCGAACCGACACTTAAAGGTAAACTTGGTGTTAATGCAATAACGACAACAAAAAACATTTACGACCATTTATTATACGATTCTACAGGTGAAAAGGATTTTGCACAGCATCTGGAAGAAAGTCAGGATGTAGTTGTTTATGTTAAACTGCCAAAAGGATTTTATATCTCAACTCCGGTCGGGAAATATAATCCGGATTGGGCTATTGCTTTTAATAGAGAGCATGTTCGCCATATTTATTTTATTGCTGAGACTAAAGGTTCAATGCAAACATTGGAATTAAGAGAAATAGAGCAAGCAAAAATCAACTGCGCTCGCAAACATTTCGCCGCAATAAGCAATAACGAAGTACGGTATGATGTTGTGAACAGCTACAGCGAGCTAATTACAAAAGTGATGAGAGAGTAAGGATGGACAAGTTATTAGGCAGTTTTAGTGGTGATAATTTCTGGTTAGCTTTGTGCGTTGCACTCATTGCTTTTTTGCAATGGAGAACAAGTGAAAAACAAAGAAAACAAGACTTGTTTGATATTCGCCTTGAATTTTATAAACGACTGAAAAATACATATCTTTCTTTATCAGCAAAGAAAGAAGCTGGTGCCAATCCATATTTAGAACCAGAGGATTTATTTCCGTTAACTTCTGAAGCAAAATGGCTTTTTGGAAAAGATTTGGCTAAGGCTATTTCAGACATGCAAGGACTGGAACTAGATGAAACAGATTCTGCTTTTGAAAATCTTCCCTTTGAGATAGAAAAAATTTTTGAAAAATATATGAAAATATAAAAGCTACTGAATAAGTCTCAATCTTCCTACTTCCTCCGCTAGTCTGTCAGCCCTAGCCCTTTCAAGTTCGTATTGTTGTTTGTAGTATTCGGCGTCGCGTTGGTAGTTTAGGACTTCTTGGGCGAGGATGCGTTTATCTATATTGCTTAAATCCACGCAAGAGATGGTTAAGTAAGATTTGCCGGAGAGGTTTAACACTCGGCGGCCATGGGTATCCGTTGATTTTAGAAGATATCCCTCGCGGATCAGTTCGTTTACCATCACTTTAGCAGAATTAACCGTTAATCCGAGGGCGGCGGCAATTTTATCGTTCCCCATGAAAAATGTATGGTTATTGTTGGTTTTGTATTTAATGAAATCCAATAGCAAACGTTTGGTTATGGATAGCTCAGCTTTGCTTTTGCTCATATTTTCTCCTCATAAAAATTCGTCTCACAAATATTTATTGAAGAAGAAAGTCGGATTTTCATTTGAACAAAATTGATGCAGGAAATCGTTATTTCCACCTGCTTGAGGTATCGGAAACGGTTATTTCCGGTTTTCTTGAAACGGAAACTCTTATTTCCACTGGTGGAAACTATTAATTCCGTTACTGGAAGTCGTTATTTCCCGAAATGGAAACCGTTATTGCCTTTGTTTCTTGCAAAATGTGTTGTTTGGCAAGGGATTGAGAGCAATTTTAGAGCCCTATAATAGTATTATAATAGAAAATAAAATAGCTATTATAATAGACGGAATTTAACAATAGTTCCTTTGTTTCTCTCTTAAAATAGAAGGAAAATAAATCAGTTGAAAGGAGTTTGACGGTTTCAATAAAAAAGGAATGCAATTTAAGGCATTCCCTCTAAAGACAAATTAATATGATGAGATTTATAGCTGTTTGCTACATAGATATTTATCTCGCAAATTCCGCTTTTCCCGAATTAAAAAATCACCGATTTGCCGGATAAATATCTTTGTAACAAAAGACAAAGGAGATTTTTATGTTGATTTATAACTCAGAAAACGAATGCTACTCCAGATTTATCCCTATTGACCAAGCAGCTGAAATACAAGAGAAAATAAAGAAATTGGAAGCGAGATTGCAAAATATGCCGGTTAACCCGATTGATCAGACAGAATGCACGGATGAACTTGATATTGATGATGTTAACGCATTAAAGGAATTACTCAAAACGGAAAATTTTAATATCAATATGCCGATAAACCGCCGCCGTGCCAGCTTGTTTCTGGTGGCCTGTTATTTTTGTTCCGATAAAGAGCCTTTGGAATATCTACTTGCACAGGGTAGCGAAATCAACCGAACGGATATTTTCGGCTATAATGCCATTATGTCTGTGATTTTGAACGAAAATATGGACGCTGAAACAAAATTAGCCGTGCTGCGAATGCTGATTGACAAGGGCTGTGATGTTAATTGGATTAATTGCCAAGGCAAAACTGCATTAATGCTGACCTTGGAGCGTATAGAGCCTGATATTGCCAATCTTTTGCTTGATAACGGTGCCATTTTATATAAGAACTGATTTTATTTCAAACACCCTTCAATATATGTCATAGCATTGAGCAAACTTTGGGTTGCAAGGGTTAGTTTTCCATATCTTTTGTTTTGATGAAGATTATTAAGCCAGTACTGATAAATCTTCATCATTAAACTTCTACAGTCCCGAGCAAAATCCTGTAAATCACTACGGATAACAGCATCATTATCTTCCTGTAAAATCTGATAATCGGTGATTTTGTTATGGTTTTGCGCAAGAAAGTCGTCAAATTCCGCCTCATCGGCAAAGTTTTTATATCCCCTGCGGCGGGCTATAGTTTCTATCAATACTTTCATTTTACGTCCTTATGCTTTATAAAGATATTTATTAGTTTAACAACTATTAGACCCTATATAGCTTATATTAATAACATATTATCTTACAAAAATATAGAAACGTAGATTTATTTTTGAAAGTTTATAGTTTAATCTTTAAATATTAGATAAATCAAGGGCAAGTACAATTAAGATCTTTGTTCCATAAACAAATTAAACTTTATTTCTTATATTTACGATTGAATTGTCGTTGATAATTTAAAATAGCTTTAGCAGATAATTCTTTCGAATACGGGGGTAATTTAAATATATCTGCTTCTTTTGCTTTGCTTGCTATTTCAATTAAAGCTTTCCATAAATGCAGTATATACACAGAACGATTCCATAACGGATAGTTACTATAAGAGGGAGGAAGAACAAATGCAACCAGTTTATTATTTTTAAATGCCTGCAATTCAGGTTTTCTTTTGAAGATATTTACATCCCCAGTAATAAGAATACATTTTTTATGTTTTTCCTCGGCTTTTTGTTTAAGTTTTGGAAATAAATCAATATCTTTTTCACCGAGCAACCCTAACTCATTTATTGTATGAATTTCGTAATAATTGCAGGTAGCATCAAGAAGCCTCAGCGCTTCGGGTATTTTTATTGGAACATTTTCATCAAATATAATATACATAAGCTATCCCAATCTTTCTTCAAATGCTACAGCTTGTTGAACAAAATTTAACGGGATATTAAACCATTCACTTACGGTTTTAAAATTTTTATTTTCAGCAATATATGCATCATATAATGTTTTTGTTAATATATGATATTGCTCAATCATAGGCTGCCCATATTTGAAAAGGGGATTTAAAGCAACTTCAGGAATTTCCTTTTCAAAAGGTCTCCATTTAACAGGAATATCGTTCTCAAATTCTATTCCTTTCATCATGGTAGGTAAGCAAATTGAACGAAAGTCAAATTGATCATTATGTAACCCTAAAAATACAAATTTATTATCAGCATATATATAGGTACCATCAGTAGTAAAATGTGTTGCGAAAGGATAATCTTTATTTAATTCTTTTTTTGCCTTTTCATATGCATCAACTATTGTTTTGCGTTTAACCCCACAAGCCAGAAAATAATTGATAAATTTTAATTCTATAATATCATAAAAGGTTAAATATTCTTTGTCTTCATAAATAACTGTTTTTTTACTTATCACCGGTTTTTGAGGTTTATTTTTGTATTTATAGCCATTAACAAGACCTCGGATAACAGCCTTGGACTGTCCTAATAACCGAGATGCATCATTATAAGTATAAATGCCTTTATTATAGAAATCCATTTCATTCTCCAGTTTGATAATGTTATATGATGATAAAAAGAAAATCAATAGTTATACGTTAAAATTTCACCCAATGTCCTAGAGTATTCATGCTAAAATACTTCCAACCCATTGAATTTAAAATAAATGATGACGAATCAAAGTATTAACATGGAAAAATGTTAAAAAAAGTGCTTGACTTGAGAATCCCGGCATGGTAACCCGGGTGCCATCTTTAAATCTTGGTTGATTTTGATGGAGATTCAAATGGATACTGACAATTTAATGCAAGCGCTTTATGCTATGAACTGGGAGCTGATTAAAGCCGAACTCAATGCCGGTGCGGACGTTAATTCCCCTTATAACAAGCACGGTTGGACGCCTTTTATGTGGGCATGCCGGGAATTTTATGAGCCTGAAGCGATTGAAACATTTCTGGCAGCCGGCGGTGATGTCAACTCCTGCAATCAATATGAAGAAACGCCGTTTATCATTGCTGCCAAGCACCGAAGTTCACCCCAGACACTGGCGGTTTTGCTCAAGGCCGGAGCGGATATCAACGCTCAGGATAAATTCGGCAATACCGCGTTTGTTTATGTCGTGAAGCATCCACAGGCAATGATGCGGCTTCGAGTTTTGGATTTTATGATTGATAACGGCGCCGATCCGAATATCAAAAACAAGCATGGTAAAACCGTTTGGAATTATGCTGCCGAACAGGAAGGCTTAAGCGATTACCTCTGCGTCCGTTTGTTGGAGGAGAAGAACGATGAGTAATGCAGCCCGAATTGCCGCGTTAAACGATGCTTTCAGAGCTAATCCCTCGCTCGGGACATTTGTTTTAACCGCCGGTATTCGTGCCAATATGCCGCAGGACGTTGCGGCCATTATCAACAAAGTGCGGACTTTTAAGGATTTCAACGAAGGCGATGATCCGTATGGTGAACACGATTTCGGGGCTTTTGATTTTAAGGGCAAGAAGATTTTCTGGAAAATTGATTATTACGACCACAGTTTTGACTTTGCCTCGCCGGATGCTACCGATCCGGCGGTTACCAATCGCGTTTTGACTATTATGTATGCCGATGAATACTAGGAGGCCGTTATGGAATATGATGTTATTTGCAGCGAAAGCATAGACAAGCTGGTGGAGTACGTGAACGTATACCTCCGGGACGGCTGGCAGTGCCAAGGCGGTATCGGAGTTTTGACCCAAGGGTTGAGTTACAAAGTGTTTTATCAGGCGGTTGTGAAAGGAAAATCAAATGACTAATGACGTTTTTGTGGATGATAAGAAAATCAAAGATATTCTGACCTATATCAGCGGAATGAAGCATGCCGAACAAATCCGCATGATGTTCCTGTGCAGCCTAAATGGTATGCGTTCTATCAATTTTGCTTACTTGCAGGTTAAAGACGTTTTTACTGACAACCTCAAAATCAAAGACGTGATTTGCCTGGATTACGACAAGAACAAAGGCAAAAACAAATGCTCATATTATATGAACAGCCAGATGAAGAAGGAATTTGGCGAATATTTGAAGTATTTACAGCGGAAATGGAAAGACAGACTGACACCGGAAACTTATTTGTTTACAAGCCAAAAGCTCAATAAGCCTTACAACCGCGCCAGTATCAGCCGCCTGTTTGCTTCGGTTTACCGTAAATTTAACATTCAGGGGGCGAGCCACTTGGGACGGCATTTGTTTGTTTCCAAACTGGTCAATTCCGGCGTGAATATCTGCATTGTGCAAAAACTGGCCAATCATAAGAACATCAGCACCACCCAGCATTATTTTAATTACAACGACCAAATGCTCGCCAACGCTGTGGAAAATGTTAGGATTTAAGATGAAAACAGTAGATAGAGTTTGGTTTTTAAGCCATTGCGAATGGATTTATAACAATCGGCATAGGTTGAAAAATAGACCTTGTGCCAATTTTGTGCTGACAGGATTTGTCATCAATTCCTTCGGATGTCCTTATTACGGCTATGCTATTGATAAAATAACTCTCGGCAATCTAATAAAACTCTGGAACAATGGCTTTATGTTCAGAGGTTATCCGTTAATCCATTACCGCAGACATCATAATAGTGATTACAGCAGCATTTCATATATCAAAGACAGGAAAGTTATTAGTTATGACTATTCCTGCTGGCAACCGCCGGAAGAACAATACATTCCGTCACGGCTGGTTTTGCAGATACTCAAAAACCTCCACCGCTACCAACCCGATGATTTGGATAATTACAGAACTGTGGAAGAACTGGCGGAAGTTTTGTAGATGAGCATATCTGAACTTTCCTTTGAAAAATGTGATAATTTGCCGTTTTTTCATTTGAAAAATGTGATATTTTCATAAAAATTCCTTGAAAAAATGTGATTTTTGAGTTATGTTTCCCTTAAAACAAGGGGATTATAAATGAAAAGATACGCATTTGAGAAATTAAAAATTTGGAAAGAAAGCAAAAATCGCAAGCCTTTGGTTATCAGAGGGGCAAGGCAAGTTGGTAAAACCTGGCTGATGAAAGCTTTTGCAAAAGAGTTTTATAAAAATCTTGCCTATGTCAGCTTTGTAGATACACCTGATGCGAAAAACATATTTGAGGGAAATTATAATTTAGATGATATTTTACTGGGCCTGAGTGTTTTAACCAAAGTTCAAATTAAGTCCAATGATACGTTGATTGTTTTAGATGAGATTCAAGAATGCGAAAGAGCCCTAAACGCACTAAAGTTTTTTAAGGAAAATGCACCTGATTATCATGTAATTGCCGCAGGAAGTTTATTGGGTGTTGCTGTTCGGAAAAAGCAGTTTTCTTTTCCGGTCGGGCAAGTTGATTTCTTAAATTTATATCCTTTGAGTTTTTGTGAATTTTTAGACGCACTCGGCGAGAATCAACTATCTGAATTGATTTATAGCAATAATTGGGATGTTCTTAAAAATTTTCAAGACAAATGCATCAATCTTTTGAAACAGTATATGTTTGTCGGCGGGATGCCGGAAGCCGTTAAATCTTTTACTGCCAATAAAGATATGGCCGAAGTAAGACGGATTCAAAATGCTATTTTAACAGGCTATACGGAAGATTTTTCAAAATATACGGAAAGCTCAAATGTGGCCAAAATAACAGCCGTGTGGAATTCCTTGCCGACGCAGCTTGCAAAGGAAAATCAAAAATTTACCTATAAGGATGTCCACAAAGGAGCAAGAGCCAGAGAATATGAAGCTGCCGTAGATTGGTTGGACTTGACCGGACTGGTTTATAAAATTAAGAAAATAACAAAACCGGATTTGCCGATTTCCGGTTATGAGGATAATTCGTCTTTCAAATTGTATATGTTGGATACAGGCTTACTTTGTGCCAAAGCGATGCTTGATGCGAAGGTTATTATAGAAGGAGATAAGATTTTCGAGGAATTTAAAGGAGCTTTAACCGAGCAGTATGTTTTACAAGAGCTCAAAACAAATGATAACTTGCCGATAAATTATTGGGGAACGGATGTCGGACAGGCCGAAATAGACTTTATAGTTCAAAAAGCCAATTTGGTTATTCCCGTTGAAGTGAAGGCAAGTATCAATCTTAAAGCGAAAAGTTTGGTATCCTACCGACAAAAATATCAGCCTCAAATTTCTATTCGCACATCTTTGGCCGGTTTTGAAGTTAATAATGGACTTTATAATATCCCGCTATATATGATAGAAAATGTTTTGAATAATAATGAAATTGATAAGATATAAAACTCACAAAATGTCAAACAAAGTGATGTTTGATAACAAAGTTTGACATTTTAGAGTTAAGATATTTTTAGCCCAAACAAAAAACCTGTATTTTCAATGGATTGAGCAAAAATGTTAAAGAATGTGGTTTCTTTAACATTTTGAAAGAATTAGTTTGTATGCTCATTTTTAAAGAGTGAAATCTCTCAAAGGAGTAAACAAATTGCATTTTGACAGTTACAATAATATTTTTGGCAACCGAGAATTTGAAAGTAATGTTTTAAGCGATTCTGCAACAGAATATACTCCGTTTGATTATGATTTTAATCAAGATATTGTGCCGCATATAATTAATCAGTTTACTGATGAAAAAGCCGAAATAAAAAGGAATCTTGAGAATATCAAACTTTTTTCGCATGGTTCCGGTATCGGTATTCTTTTTAGAAACTTTGATTTTACACTGACGAATGCTCTTTTCAAATTAGATAATTATAATTACTCCGAATACATTAGCACAATGATTTTTGTAAACTGCCGCATGGGCAAAACCTTGTTGGATGCACCTGATTTCGGCATCGCTTTTTATGATTGCGTATTTGAGGAAAATTTTACGATAGATATCAGGAACAAAGAAGAATACGGCGGTGCACCGATAGAATTTAGCAAATGTACCTTTAACGGCGAAATCAATTTTGAAAATATCAACATAGATGCTTCTATTTGTATTAATGAATGTTTGTTTAATGACCACAGTGTTTGGCAAATGCGCCAGTTTGCTCGTGACGTTGCGAATAAACCGGGGAGCACACTTTATACACTCCGAGTTAAAAATTGCATTTTCAGGGGAGAAGTTGATTTTTCGAAAGCCTGTATTCCTGCAAGAAGTATTTTTGATACCTTGACTTTTTATAAGGATATTAACTTTAGCGAAACAAAGTTTGCTGAGCAAATAACATTTCATAATCTATGCTTTGCTCCTCTAACCAGCAAAACAATGAAAAATGGTTTTAAGAGCTTTATTGATGCTCTTAATTTGAGAAAATACAAGAAAGAAGCCAAATATTATGAAACTCATTATGGCAATATTGATACAAGAAAAGTAGACAAAGCGGAATTTGACATAGCCGTAGAATCCGGCTGGTTAAATATTAAACAAGCAACGATGTTTTTGGGAGTCAAATATAATTCACTTCTTGATATGCGTAAAGATGACAAAGTCTTAGGGCAACAACGTATTCCGTATGTCGGCGAGGGTAAAAATAGCCGTTATTATATCCCCTTGCTTCAAGCCTATAAGGATAAAGATATGAAAAGAGTTAAAGAGCTGGAAATTGAAATGCGTAACAAAGAAAATGAACAGTAAAACGAATCGATAACTTCCGATTCTTTTATAAAATGCTGCCATTTTAAGTAAAATGATGGCATTTTTTTATATTCGCTTCAAAAAAAATACCTTGCTATACCTAGCGTCACCTATACACACCTATTTAAAAACGTTTTTGAAGAAAAACATTGAAAAACAATCTATTGACTTGCGTTTTGTTTTTCTCTCATACTAACCATGTCAGGCAGCAATGCCATAATTTAACCATTAAAACGAAAGGAAAACAAAATGACCATATTAACTTACATTATCGCTTCTTTGCTGAAAAAATATCGTTTCAAAAAAGAGGTAGAAAACTTAAAAAATCTTCTCAACGCCGCCCGGTTTGCCTGCTAGGAGAAAAGTCATGCATTACCGACTGGTTGCCAAAACCGCTGATTTTACACCGGAAGAATTGCTCAATAAATTGCAGGGATTTATGCCGGTGGCAGACGAAGCGGTTCATCAATACGGATGTTGGAAACTTGCGCGTTATGCCGATTTTGCAGCATTTGCCGCAGAAGAGAGCATTGATACCGATGAAGCCCGAACCGCTGATGAGCAGGACGGCATTTTACGTCAGCATGGGTTTGCTTTTGGAGATGATCACAAAATCTATGAAAAAGTATCAACTCATTTTGACAGCTTTGTCATCAAAGGCATCAGACGTTATAAAGATGTCATTGCCGACCCGCGCGGTGTTTATGCCTTTATTTCCGCGGCCGGAGATTTTTATTATGTAACCGAAACGCGCTGTCCTTTTGCTGCCGATGACGTAGTTTATGTGACAGACTGTCATAATTAACTGATTTTCTAACAAAATTAAACATTTACCCCCAATGGCTCGGAGGAGATACCGAAGCGCCATTAAGACATTATTATGCTCTTTTTTAACAAAAACCCTACTTTTGAAAGGAAAATAAAATGAAAAACTTTTTGGAAAAATATAACGCTTTTAAGATTGAAACCTCAAAAGACGAAGGCAAGCTGACCTTGGAAACAGCCAAAGAACGGATTTTGAAACTATTGACCGATAATATCAGAAACTTCAAGGAATACAGCTGGAATTTGCAAAATCGGATGAACAAGCTGATTATTGATACGGAAAAGAACTCAATTTTTACGCTTCGTCTGGGCGGCAAACGCATTGTCCGCTATTCGCTCGATTTGCTGGATACTCAGCAGAAAATAAGCTTCTTGTTTGATTTCTACAACAGTGTTGAGGCCGGCGAGTTTAATGAGGATATTACTGACTTTCTGGCCAAAGAGATTGATAATGCCGCGGTGCGTAAAAAAGAAGCCAATGAGCGCCGGAAAAATAAGAAAAAAGCCGAACGCGAGCAAAAAGCCAAAGAAGCCCGTGAACGAACATTATTGGCAGCAGAAACCTTAGTCAATGAGCAAGTATCTCAAATTTTGCAGGGCTTATAATTGTTTTTGATTATTTGTGCGAGAGCAAAACACGTTCTCGCACAAATAAAGATGATAAAACAATGAATTAAGCAGATTTTTGCTTGAGGTTTCGGAATAGGATGTAATAATATGGTAACAGGATTGAAAGAAGCATTGCGTAAGATTTCGTTACAGCCTTTATCTGATGAACAATTGGAACAAGGTGCCCGGCATTTAATCGGTTTTGCGAAATGTTTATTAAAAATGCGACAGGAAATATTGGAAAATGAAAGCGATAATATTAACCAGAGTATCAACAAAGATGCAGGAAGAAGGCTTGAGTCTGCTCGCTCAAAGTAATCGTCTGCAAGATTATGCTGACAGAAAAGGTTTGGAAGTCATTAAAACCTTTGAAATTGTTGAAAGCTCAACTCATGGCGAGCGTAAGCAATTTATGGAAATGATAAACTTCTGCAAAAAACAGAGGGAAACCATTGCTATTGTTGCCGATACGGTTGATAGAGTTCAGAGAAGCTTTAAGGAAAGTGTTTTGCTTGATGAGTTGATGCGGAAAGATAAGATTGAACTGCATTTTTATCGGGAAGGCATGGTCTTAAACAGCAAATCCACATCGGTTGATATTATGAGGTGGGACTTCTCGGTAATGGGTGCAAAGGCCTATGTCTTGCAGCTTTCCGAGAATGTCCGCCGTTCCAATGAACAAAAGAACAAAAATGGCGAAATCACAGGTCAAGCCCCTCTGGGATATGAAAATTATATTGATGAAAAAGGAAAGAAGTTTGTCAGACCCAAAGAACCTGATGCAACCATCATCAAACAACTCTTTGAAATGTATTCGTTGGGCAATACGAGTGTGGCAGAACTGGTACATTATGCTAATATTATGGGTTTGAAAAGCCGTAAAGGAGCTTTTGTGTCAACAAACAGCATCCATTATATGCTGGATAATCCGTTTTATTACGGAGAAATGCGAACATTCCGAGGATTTATGCCGCATGTCTATAAACCGATAATAACCAAAGAATTATGGGATTCGTGCCAAGAACAAAAGAAAATCCGAGCAGGAAATTTAGCTAAATATTCTCCAAAACCCATGATTTTCAAAGGAATTGTTCGTTGCGGCATATCAAACAGAACCTGCCCGACAGAGCTTAAAAAAGAAAGATTTCATTACGTTGTATGCTGGAAAAGCGATAATACAAGAATTTATGTCCGGGAAGAAGAGCTTATAAAACATATCAGTTCTATTCTCAATAGGATAAAACTCCCCGACGAGGTGGTAATAGAACTCCAAAAGGAGCTGAAAGCATCAAAATCATCTGAGAGAAAGTATTATGTTCAGGAGATTAAGAAACTCCGTGAAGAACAAGACAAGCTCAAAGAAAAGCTTAATAATTTGTTTGATTTAAGACTTGACGGTGAGCTTGATAGAGAAACCTTTGATGCCAAGCGTAATGAAATACAAGTTAAAATAAATCGCTTAAAAAACAAGATTACAGCCCACGAGAAGGCTGATAATAGCTTTGATGAAACAATTTTAGGCTTGTTGGATATTGCGACACAGGCAGGAAATATCTTTGACAGATCGCAAAATCTGGAACTGAAAAGATTGTTGCTGAAATTTGTTTTTGAAAGCCTGACTTTAACCGAAGGTGTATTGAGTTATAAACTGAAGTTTCCGTTTAATGAATTTGTTAACAGTAACATTTTGATGGAACAGGCTGTCAAAGCATACGAACCGAATCAAACGCTTATAAATCAAGCCTTGCAGGAAAATGATAACGAAAACCTCCAAATCGGGTCTTTAAAATCACACGAACCGCAAATTATAGGTAAAAATCAAGAGGCTACACCTAAAAATGCAACCTCTCTCCAAATTGGTGAGCCCGACGGGATTCGAACCCATGACCCTTTGATTAAAAGTCAAATGCTCTACCAGCTGAGCTACGGGCCCGCTCACATAACGAAGCAAGGTATAATAGATAAAAAAAAGTTAGTCAATAAAAAAATTCAAAAAAGTTAAAAAACATAAAAAACAGTTTATTTGTTAAAAATTGTATGTTATCATGCCTCCAAAATTGTGATTATTAACCCTAGTTTTCAAGGATTGTGGGATATGTCAGAAAAAGATTCACAGCAGGCAGGAAGATATGATATGCTGCAGAACGCCGCCGGGGAGATACTTATTATCATCGAATACCGCGAAGGCGGTCCCGAAAACCCCCGTCTGGTGTATGACGGCGGTGATCAGGCTTTGCTTTATCGCAGCCGGGAAAGCGCTTTTATGCTGAACTCCATTGCCAAAGAGGCGCGCATGCCCCTGAAATCGGTGAACGAAGTGCTGATGGTGGAAATTGAAAACGACGATGTCGCAAGAGAATATAAAGTTCCCGTGCGCGTGGTGCGCAACCTGCAGGCTTTGGCATAGATGTCCCGTCAGGTTCCGGAAAATTCATAAGGGCTGCAAAGCCCTTATTTTGTGTTATTAAGAAACAACAGGCCGAAAACATGCTTATCAAACTGCTTTTGTTGATTTTGGGCGCGGGGCTTATCTCCGAACTGGTTCCCAAAAACCGGCTGCCGGTGTTGTGGTCGCTTTTTTCGTCGGCCGCCGTGCTGTATTTTATCTATCGGCTGTCGCTTCTCGGGGCGGCGCCGGACATTGTTCTGGATTATCCGTGGTTGCAAATACCCAACCTTGCCGTTGGGCTCGAAATAGGGATAAACGCCGGCAACGTCGGGCTTGTCTATGCCCTGCTTACGCTTGCCCTGCTTGCGCTCTGGCAAAACACTTTCGGTGCGGACAACGCCAAAAACTCCGTCAACGGTCTGGTGCTTTTGAACCTGCTGTCGGCGCTGCTGTTGGTTTTTGCCGAAAACTATATACAGCTGCTGGTGGCCGTAGGGGTTGCCGATGTGCTGGTGTTTAGCGCCATCGACAACGTGGAGGCCAAAAAAAAATATATTTACGCCAATTTTCTGGCCGATATCGGGTTGCTGAGCATTTTTGCCGTCGTTCTCGGACAGGGCGGCGGGGTGGAACTGTCGGCGCTTGCGGGATACGAACGATTTGGCCGTCACAAAGATTTTGTTGCCGTTTTGCTGCTGTTGTGCGTGTTTGTTAAAAGCGGTTTGTTTCTATTCCACGGAACCTACACCGCGTTGCGCGGGCTTGGCTTCAACCGGCTGAATTTTGTTTTATACGCCGCCACGCCGCTGACGGGCTATCTGGTGTTGCTTAAAACCGAGTCGTTGCTGCATATTTCCGCCTATTCCTACCCCCTGTTGCAGATTTTTTCCGTCGTTTCGGTGTTGTGGGGCGTTTGCGGGGCAATAGCCATTGACAACATCAAGCAAAAGGCCGTCTATCTGGCCATGATGTTCTGGGGGACGGTATATGCCTTTGCGGCTTTCGGTTGCCGCCTGTCCACGCTTGATTTTGCGGCGTTGCTGACCGCGGCTTTTCTGTTCGGGCAGGTTTTGATGCTGATTTATACGGCGGCCTCAAACGAAACGGAAGTGTCCGAAATGGGGGGCTTTATTAAAAATCTGAAACTTACTTTCGTTTTGTCTTTGTTGATGTTGGCGGCGTCGTCGGCGGTGCTGATTGCTCTGGGCAAAACCAATATCTGGCTTGCTTTCGGTTCTCTGGTGCTGCTGTTGTTGGTTTCTTCTCACATTTTATCGCAGATTATGCTGGGGCAGAGCCGGGCGGACGAAAGGGTGCAGGCCATGCTGAAAAACCCGTCGCCGCTTTTGTGGTTGCCGATGGCTGCCGCCGCGGGGCTGATTCTCTGGCATTTTAAGGTTATGCCGCGCGAGCTTGTTCCGGTTGTTTTGGCTTTTTTGCTGCTTTTCGCCGTTCGTCCGTTGCGCTGTTGGGATCGTTTGTATGGTTTCCGCGGTTTGCAGGAAGCCGATTATATCGGCACGATCGGCGAGTTGTTGGTGGTTACGCCGGTTAAGGTTCTCAGCCGATTGTTGTGGCTGACGGTGGATTTTATTTTTGTGGAGCGGACGATTATCAATTCCGTTCAAAATGCGTTGGAAGCCATGGTTTTTGTGTTTCGACGCATGCATTCGGGAACATTCTTTGCCGCCGGTATGTTTGTGCTGCTGGGGTTTTTGGTGATAGGCGTTGTCTGGTATTACGGGGGCTGAAAAATGGAAAATCTGGATTCGTTGGTAAAGGCGGTCATTTTGCTCCCGTTGCTCGGGATGATATTTGCCTCTCTTGCGCGTGATGACGGTCGTCTCGGCAACAATGCCCTCAACACCGGGATTTTGACCGTTTTGGCTAATCTGTTCATATTGTGGCGGATAGCTCTGAAAATTGATGCGACAAAAGACGGTTGGCAGGTTGTGGAAAAATTCAATTGGATGGAAAATCCGCAAATAGAACTTGTTTTCGGCATCGATATTTTTTCGCTGATGTTGATAGCCGCCGTGCATTTGGCGGTGCTGCTCGGCATGGTGGGCGTGCGCGGCAACACCTATCGGCAGAAAGCGCTGGTGGTTTTTTCGCTGATGTTTCTCAGCATGATAAGCGGCTATTTTCTGGCCTCTGATTTTTTCTCTTTTTATATCTTTTTCGAGGCCATGCTGCTGCCGCTGTTTATGCTGACGGGCATCTTCGGCGACGTAAAAAAACAGCAGGTTTTGTACCGTTTTTTCCTGTACAACCTGCTGGGAGCGGTATTTTTGTTTGTGGCTCTGATTGTTTTGTATAACTATCAGAATGTCAGTATTCGCGAAGTCGGTCGGATCGTTTTGTCCGGACGCGGCGAATTGCTGGTCTGGGGATCGGTTTTCATTGCTTTTCTGTCGCGTATTCCCGTATGGCCGTTTCATTATTGGATTTCGTCGGTAAATGCCAATATTTCCAATCCGCTGGTGTTTATCATTGCCAATATCGTGCCGTTAAGCGGCGTCTACGGTTTGATACGCTTTTTTCCGGTCAACGCGCCGGCGGCGCTTGATCCGTATCTGCTGGTGCTGGAGGTTATCAGTATCGTCACCATGCTGGTCATCGCGCTTATCGGCTGCACCAAAAAAGACATTCAATACAAAATCTTTTCGTATATGACCGTTTACTATATCATGTATCTGCTCGGGGCTTTGTTGCCGACCGACGCTTTGTTGATGAATATCGGTTTTTCTCTGTTTTCGTATCTGGTGGTTATGGCGGCGCTGGAGGTTTTGGTGGCTCATCTGGAAAACCAGCCGGCGGAAGCGGGCGAGTGCGGCATTTTGTGCGCCGTGCCGCGAACCTCGCTGATGTTTACGTTTCTGATTTTGGCGGCCATCGGCATGCCGCTGTCGTCGATGTTTTTGAACAATATGGTCATTTTTTCGGGGCTGATGAAATTTAATATCAAAATGGCCGTTTGTATTTTGGCGGCGATGGTGCTGGCTTCCGTCAGTCTGCTGCAGCATCTGTTTTATCTGAAATATCCGCTGCCGACGGCGGAAACCGTCGGACAATCGTCGCGCGAGTGTGCCTGTGCGGATATTTCCGTCCAGATGTTTGTTGTGCAGCTGTTGACGGCGGCGCTGTTGCTGCTGTCGTTTATTAATCCGTTGTGGTTTATCGGATAGGAGGAAGAATGCTGGTTGATTATATTGCCCTGCTGCCGGAAGCCGTTTTGCTGACGGGGATCGTGCTGGTTGTTTTGGTTGCCGTTCTGCGGTCGGTGAATACGGCCAAAACCTTTTATACGTTAAGCAAATGGATTTTGCTGCCGGTGATTGCGTTGACGGCGGTTTTTTATGACCAAAACATTGCCGTGTTGTGGGAAAACAATGATTATACCACCCTGCTTAAGGTCATTATTTATTTGTTTTCGCTCGGCTGGTGCTCGCTTTCGTACAAGCGTTTCCAAAACAAGGAAGGAGAAAGCTTTGTTTTTCATCTTCTGGTTTTGATGTCGCTGTTTTGTTTTTCCGTCGGCTTATCTTCCCGAGCATTGTGGTTGACGGCGGCGGCTTTCACCGTTTATCAGCTGGCGGTCGTTTTGATGCAGCAAATAGAGGCAACCGAGGAAACGCGCCGTCGTCGTCGGCTCTATCTGTTTTTTTCCGGCATGTTTGTCGTTTTTTTGTGGACGGGGATTTTTTTGTTTTACCGTCAATGCGACGGCACGACCTATGAGGAAATTACGGGGCTGCTTTCGGTTGCGGATTTGTCGTCGCCCAAGCTGCGGTTGGCTTTTGTGTTGATTATGCTGTTTTTTTTGTTTGTTTTGGGGGCGGCTCCTTTCCATTTCGGTTTCACGGAGGCTGTTTCCGGTTCGGTTTTGCCGGTGGCCGGTTTTTTGAGCATTGTTCCGGTATTGGCTTTTTTCCCGGCGATGATAAATCTTCTGCTCAATGTGTTTGCGCCGCTTTACGGATGGTTTATGCCGGTGATGATTATTTTCGGCATAATCTCGATATTTATCGGAGCCGTCGGCGCCAACAGCGCCGATAATCTGCGCCGCATTTTTGCCTGCGCCGAGCTGTATTATGTCGGGGTTTTGCTGGTGGCGGCTTCCGACTTGCAACGCCAAAGCCTGTCTGCGGCTTTGATATATATGCAAATCTGCGTGCTTGCTTTTTTTGGGTTATATACCGTTTTTTCGGGTTTTCGCAGCAAGGGAGAATACCTTACCCGCTTAAGCGAAATCCGCGGTTTGTCGACGCGGCGTCCGTTTCTGGCGGCGGCTTTTCTGGTTTTGATGATATCTCTTATCGGCATGCCGCCGCTGCTTGGTTTTCTGGGAAAGTTGTCGGTAGTTAACGTATTGGTCGCCGGCGGCAGTTACGGCCTGATGGCAGTGGTGGCTTTTTCGGTGCTGATTTTGGCCTGCGCCTACCTGAAAGTTATTACCGTTATCTATTTTGAACCGCGGAATATTAATTTTGACAGGGTGGATAAAAACGTCTATATATATATTGCCATAAATATTTTATTGTTTGTCTTTACCGTTTTGAATCCAAAATATCTGATGCGGGAAACGGAAATGATATTGACGGCAATTTTGTGAGGAAAGTATTATGTGGCGTTGTTTTCATTATGCGGAACTGGCAAGCACGAACGACACGGCGCTGGCGTTAGCCGCCGCCGGCGCCGGTGAAAAATATGCCGTTTCCGCCGACCGGCAGACGGCGGGTCGCGGCCGTCGGGGAAGGATTTGGCAGAGCGGGAAGGGAAATTTGTTTTTGTCGCTGGCTCTGCCGTTTGCGGACAAAGAAGGCTCCGCTCCGGTGTTTGTTTCTTCTCTTGCCCTGTTTGCCGCCGTCAAAAGTCTGGACGCTTCTGCCGACCTTGCCTTAAAATGGCCGAACGACGTGCTCTTGGCAGGCAAAAAAATGTCCGGTATTTTGCTTGAGAGAGGAAAAAACGACTATATGGTCATAGGTATCGGCGTCAACCTTGAAAGCGCGCCCGCCAAAGAGGCCGTGCTTTATCCGACGACATGCCTTGCCGACGCCGGCATAACGGTGACGCCGGCCGAATTTGCAAAAATATATTTGCGCTGTTTTGACGAGGTTTTTGCTTTATGGGAAAAAGAAGGGCTGCCGCCGCTTGTCGAAAAATGGCAGACCTTTGCCCGGGGACTGGGGCAGTCGATTGTCGTGCGCCTGCCGAAAACGGAAAAAACGGGTCTGTTTGCGGGGCTTGCCGATGACGGCGCGCTGATTTTGCAAACAGCGGAGGGGATGGAAAAAATAACCGCCGGCGAGGTTTTTTTCGGTGATGAGGCCGAAAAATAAATTTTGCCGGAGATAACAAAGATGATGATGAAGAAGACAATAGAAAAGAAAAAATATGAAAGAAGAATGAGATGACGGAAAAATTTGTAAAAGACGGTTTGTATTTTATTGCGTTGGGCGGCGCCGACGAAATCGGCATGAATATGTATGTATATGCCGCAAACGGCAAATTTATCATGGTTGATGCCGGCTACGGATTTTTGAACGACAATTATCCGGGGATGGATTTATGTTTTGCCGATGCCGGTTTTTTTGCCAACTATGCGGCGGATTTTGAAGGGATATTCATCACCCACGCGCACGAGGATCACTTTGGCGCCATTGCCCATGTGTGGCCGCTGTTAAAATGTCCGGTGTACGCCGGCGGTTTTGCCTGCGGGCTGATAAAAAACCGCCTGCATGAATATCGGTTGGAAAACGAAGTGCCGCTCCATCAGATAACCGGTCGACAAAAAATCGAGCTGCCCGATTTTTCGGTGGAATTTGTGCCGATGGTGCATTCCGTGCCGGAGACTTCCGCACTGGTGATTAAGGCGGCCGGCAAAACGGTTGTTCATGCCACCGATTGGCGTTTTGACGACGGCAAGACGGCGATTTTGCAGACGGACTACGAGGCTTTGCGGCAGGCGGGAGACGAGGGGGTCGATATGTTTGTCTGCGATTCGACCAATATTGAGGTAGACCGCCGCCTGCCGAGCGAATCCGAAGTACGGCGCTGCCTGACGGAGCTTATTCCCACGCTCGAAAAAACGGTGGTGGCCACCTGTTTTGCCTCCAACCTGACCCGGCTGGAAAGTTTGATTATGGCGGCTGACGCCGCCGGCCGCACGCCGATTCTGGTTGGCCGCAGCCTGCTGTATAATATGAAAGTCGCCAAAGAAATCGGCTATTTCAAAGATACGCCGAAATGCTACGACATAAAGGAAGCGGCCGACATTCCTTCCGACAACGCGCTTTATATATGCACCGGTTCGCAGGCCAACTATCGTTCCGCGCTGACGTCGATTGTCAACAACCAGAGCAGATATGTTAAGCTTGCCAAGGGGGATACGGTTATTTTTTCTTCCAAAATCATTCCCGGAAACGAAGAAAAAATCAGCGACATGCAGGAAAAACTGATTGCCGCCGGAGTGAACGTCATTACCGACAAAGACACGTTGGTGCACACTTCCGGACATTGCAGCAAGGAGGAAATCCGCAAAATGTACGAAATTTTGCGGCCACGGCTGGTGGTGCCGGTGCACGGTGACAAAAAATATATCCGCGAGCACAAAAAATTTGCCTCAAGCTGCGGCATTAAGGAAGTTTTGGGCATGCAAAACGGCGATGCCCTGCAGCTTTCGGCCGACAAGGTCAAAATTGCCGGCAGCGTGCCGACCGATATTCTGGCCGTGGATCGGAAAGAAATCGTTTCGCTCGGTTCGGAGGTTGTCAAGCGCCGCAAACAGATAGCCTACAACGGCAGCGTGTTTATCAGCGTCATCTTCGGCGAGCACTGGGAGCTTGTCGCCCTGCGCATATCGTCCAAAGATATTTTGCAGCCGGAAGCCTTTGCCGAACTGCGCGACCGCATTGTTGCCGAGCTTTCGGAGGCCTTGCCGGAAGTGGTTGCCGGGCTGCATTATAAAGAGCCCGCCATTCTTGACTATATCCGCGTGCAGGTGCGCCGCAAAATCGAGAAAGCAACCGACATGAAACCGGTTACCTTTATCCATTTCTACAAGCTGCCGCTGGCGGAAGAAGAGCTGGAAACGGAAGAAGACGTCGACGCCGGTCAGCCGATGATTATTTATCCATCGCCCGAGGTTGAGAACTGAGAGCCGTTTCGTCGTCGGCGTTTTGTTTTATCGGCAGGTAGATGGTAAAAGTCGTGCCTTTGACGTCGTCCGACTTTACCCGCAGGTTGCCGCGGTGGCGGATAAGGATGTGTTTGGCAATGGCCAGCCCGAGTCCGGAGCCTTTAATGTTTTGGTTTTTGTGGGTTTGCATGCGGTAGAAGCGTTCGGTCAGACGGCCGACGTATTCTTTGCTGATTTTTTCGCCGAAATTGTGTACCGAAACGGCCACCGCCCGCCCGGGCGCCACTTCGTAAGTTTTGGAAGGCGGCACGGCGGCAACCGTTTTGGCGGTGATGGTGATGACGGAGTTTTCGGTGCCGTATTTGACGGCGTTGTCGCACAGATTTTGCAGAAGCTGGCGGATTTGTCCGTAGTCGGCGGTAATGTCGGGCAGGTCTTTGGCCATTTTCAGCGCAAACTCCATATGTCTTGCCCTGGCTTTGAGCATCAACGCGTTGCAAACGTCTTCGGCGATGGGGATAACGCTTATTTTTTCGTCCGGCGGCAGATCCTGCGTCATTTCTATTTTGGAAAGGGAAAGCAGGTTTTCTATCAACAGCGACATATAATTGGCCTGTTCGCTCATAATTTTCAAAAACATTTCGCGCGCTTTTTCGTCGTCTTTGGCGGTTGTTTGCAGGGTTTCGATAAAACCGGAGATAACCGACAGCGGCGTGCGCAGCTCGTGGCTGGCGTTGGCGACAAAATCGGCCTGCATTTTTTCGATTTTGGTGGCTTTGGCAAAGTCGTAGAGCGAGATGACGGCCACCGCCCGTCCTTTGGAAATCCAAGGCAGTTGTTTGATGTGAGCGTAAATTTTTTGCAGGTCGTTGTTTTTGCTGCCGCGATTGACGTAAAAAATGAGGTTTTCCGATTCGCTTTCTTGTCGCAACACCTTGGTTACGGCATTGATAAAATTGTTGGAAGAAAAAATGTCTTCCACCTTGCGGTCGGTGATGTCGTCGCCGAGCAGACCGCGGGCGGAAGTGTTGGCGCCGAGGATGTTGCCGTTGCGGTCAATCATCAGGATGGGATCGGGCAGGGTGTCGAGCACGGCGGTGTCGGAGATGGTCTGCGCCTCGAGCTGTTCGGCTTTCTCCGTCCAAAAACGGTGCATTTCGTTGACGGCATCGACAATTTCACGGGTGTCGTTTTCGGTCAGGTCAATTTGTTCGCCGGTGTAGTTTTCTTCTTTTGCCAGACGAAAAATATATTTTCTTATCTGCTGGAGCTCAAAGGTAATCGGAAACAGCCAAACGATGTTGAACACAATGATTGAACCGTAGGCCATAACGGCAATGCTTGCCGGCAAAAGCTTTAAGGCCACCAGCATGATGAACACCAGCGCCGAAGGCAGCGACAACGCCAGAATGCGGTTGGCAAAACCGGTATCTTTTTCCATTGCAAACAGTTTGCTGTGTTTTTTGTCGAACATTCCGGCCTCCTTTGTCCGTCGGATTAAAAGCAAAAAAAGATAGACTGAAAACGAGAGTATTATATAATGCAATAAGTTTAAATTTATTAAAAACAAATTTTGCAAAACGGCAATGGTTGAAGAAAAAAACAATGCATTAACGCCGATGATGGCGCAATACCTTAAAACCAAAGAAGAATATCCGGGCTATCTCCTGTTTTACCGGATGGGCGATTTTTACGAGATGTTTTTTGACGACGCGGTGGCTGCTTCCGGAGCTCTGGATATAGCCTTAACCAAGCGCGGCAAGTTAAACGGCGAAGACGTGCCGATGTGCGGGGTGCCTTTCCACGCCTACGAAAGCTATCTGGCGCGGCTGATAAAAAAAGGTTTTAAGGTCGCCATCTGCGAGCAGATGGAAGACCCGAAAGAAGCCAAAAAACGCGGCGCCAAGTCGGTGGTTAAGCGCGATGTTATCCGTCTGGTAACGGCCGGCACCCTGACCGAAGACAATCTGCTTGACGCCCGCCGCAACAATTTTTTGCTGAGTCTTGTGCGGACGGGCAATGCCCTGGGTGTTTCCTGGCTCGATTTGTCGACCGGCGCTTTTTTTATGGAAGAGGCGGATTTGCAGGGAAAACCCGAAGCCGCCGTGGTCGGCGGGCTGCTCTCCCGCTTGAATCCGGCGGAAATTCTTGTGCCCGATTCTTATGTGCAGCAGCCGAAACTGTTTGAAGTTTTTAACGAATATCGAAAAAAACTTTCCGTGCTGCCGGTCGCCCGTTTTAATTACGAAAACGCCGGGCGTCTTCTCTTAAAACGGTTTAAGGTGGAAACGCTCGATGTTTTCGGCGCTTTTTCGCGGGCGGAAGTGACGGCCGCCGGCGCGTTGATTGACTATGTGGAAACCACCCAGAAAGGACAGCTGCCGCGGATAGAAAAACCCGTCAAAATATACGAACGTCAGGTGATGGAAATAGACGTTGCCGCCCGTCGCAGCCTGGAATTGCTGGAATCCGCCTCGGCGGACAAAAACGGCTCTTTGCTGTCGGTCATGGATCGAACGGTTACCGGCGCCGGCGCCCGCCTGCTGGCATCGCGGATAGCAAGCCCGTTGGTGGATACGCCGGGCATCGAAAACCGCTTAAACGCGGTGGAGTTCTTTTTGGAAGAAGAATTTGTCCGTCGGGATATTCGCGAGCTGCTGAAATCCTGTCCCGACGTCGAACGCGCTTTGTCGCGACTGGGTTTGGAGCGCGGCGGCCCGCGCGATTTGGCGGCAATCAGAACAACGCTTGAGGCCGTGCCGAAAATCCGCAACATTCTGGCCGGCGCGGGGACGTCGGGTATTGTCCGCGATCTGCCGCCGGCGGTGGCGGAGATAGCGTCGCGCCTCGGGCATCATGAAACTCTGGCCGACGAAATCGGCCGTGCGCTGGCCGACGAACTGCCGCTTTTGGCGCGCGACGGCGGTTTTATCCGCGAAGGATACTATCCGCCGCTTGACGAAATCAAACGCTTGAAAAACGACAGTCAGCAGATAATTTTACGCCTGCAGGAAAAATATGCCGCCGCGACGGGCATTGCCAACCTGAAGATAAAATATAACAACCTCATCGGCTATTTTATCGAAGTGCCGTCAAAATATGCCACGCAGATGCTGGAAGACAAAAACTTTATTCACCGGCAGTCGGTGTTAAACGCGGTACGTTTTACCACCGTGGAGCTGACCGAGGCGGAAAACGACATCCGCGGTGCCGGCGAAAAAATATTGGCGACGGAGATAGAATTGTTCAACCGCCTGACCGACGAGGTGCGGCTGGCCGCCGACGACATTTCGCGCACGGCCAAAGCACTGGCGGAGCTTGACGTGGCGGCGGCTCTTGCCGATCTGGCGGCGGAGAAAAACTATTGCCGCCCGCGGGTGGACGATTCTTTTTGTTTTGAAATTGAGGATGGCCGCCATCCGGTGGTGGAAGCGTCCCTTGCCCGCGGTCACGAGGGCGGTTTTGTGGGCAACGACTGCAAGCTCGGCGGCGACAACAGCAATATCTGGCTGATTACCGGTCCGAACATGGCGGGCAAGTCCACTTTTCTGCGGCAAAACGCGATTATTGCGGTGATGGCGCAGATTGGTTCGTATGTGCCGGCCAAAAGCGCGCATATCGGCGTGGTCAGCAAGCTCTTTTCCCGTGTCGGCGCCTCCGACGATCTGGCGCGCGGCCGTTCGACCTTTATGGTCGAGATGGTGGAAACGGCGGGCATCTTAAACCGTGCGGACGAGCGTTCGCTGGTTATTCTGGACGAAATCGGGCGCGGCACGGCCACTTACGACGGCTTGTCGATCGCCTGGGCGGTGGTGGAGCATCTGCACGAAGTCAACCGCTGCCGGGCGCTGTTTGCTACCCATTATCACGAGTTGACCTCGCTTGCCGGCCGGTTGCATAAAATGTCGCTGCACTGCATGAAAGTCAAAGAGTTTAACGGTGACGTCGTCTTTTTGCACGAGGTTATCGACGGAGCGGCCGACAGATCTTACGGCATTCACGTGGCGCGTCTGGCGGGGTTGCCGCCAGTGGTTGTCAAACGTGCCGAACAGGTTTTGCGGTCGCTGGAACACGGCAGGAAAAACGCCGACGTCAAAGAGCTGGCCGACGATTTGCCGCTGTTTGCCGGTCTGAGGCAGGAAGAGGAGAAACAACAGCCCTCGGCGGCGGAGAAAGCGCTGGCGGCAATCAACCCTGACAACCTCACCCCGCGGGAAGCGCTGGATGAACTGTACCGCTTGAAAACGCTGGCGGAAGAAAAATAAAACAACAATTTATATAAAGGAGAAGCAAGACCATGATGAAATTTGTTTTTTCGTTGATAGCGGCGCTGGGGATCGGTCTCGGCGCGGCAACGGCAGCCGATGCGCCGAAACCTTATGCCGATGTTAAGGATCCGGAAAATACGCTGCTGCTGAGATTAAAAGACGGCGACGTGTTGATAGAAATGTATCCGCAGGCTGCCCCGCGGCATGTGGCGCGAATCAAAGAGCTGGTGCGCGAAGGCTTTTACGACGGCTTAAAGTTTCACCGGGTGATTGAAGGCTTTATGGCGCAGACGGGCGACCCGCGCGGCAACGGCACCGGCGGCAGCGGACTTAATCTGAAAGCCGAGTTTAACGATCTGCCGCACAAACGCGGCACGGTTTCGATGGCGCGCGCCATGGATCCGGATTCCGCCGATAGTCAGTTTTTCATCTGCTTTGCGGATTCGCCGTTCCTTGATCATCAATACACGGTATGGGGACAGGTTATTTCCGGTATGGAAGCGGTTGACAAAATCAAACGCGGTACCGGTCCGAACGGCATGGTTTATGATCCGGACAGCATTGTTTCCATGAACGTGGTGGCCGACCTGCAGAAATAACGTCGCCCGAAGCGGGTTTTGCGACAAAAGCGGTTGCGGATAAATTGTTTTCCGAAACCGCTTTTGTTTTTGCCGGGATAAAAAAGCAAAAAAAACAGCGCAATAAGCCATGGTATTATAATACCGTTTATTTATTATATTGAAAAAATAAGCTTTTTTATTGTTGACAAGAAAGAAAGTTTCGCTATATTGACAGTCGAATTTACGCAACAATCTTTAGAAATAAAAGAGAGAAAACATGAACACTTACGCAACCAAACCTTCGGATATCGAAAGAAAATGGTATGTCGTTGACGCCAGCGGTGTTGTTCTGGGCCGTCTCTCCGCCGAAATCGCCAAGATTTTGCGCGGCAAGCACAAGCCCTGCTTTACGCCCAATCTGGACTGCGGCGACTATGTCATCGTTATCAATGCCGATAAAGTCAAACTGACCGGCAAAAAATTGACCAACAAGGTTTATTATCATCATACCGGCTGGGTCGGTGGCATTAAAGAAACGACTCCGGCAAAGATTTTGGCCGGCAAGTTCCCCGGTCGGGTGATTGAAAAGGCCGTTGAAAGAATGATTTCACGCAACCCGCTCGGTCGTCAACAGATGAGCAAGCTGCGCGTTTACGCCGGCTCCGAGCATCCGCACACTGCCCAGAACCCGATTGTTCTTGACATTGCTTCCAAAAATACGAAAAACAAAAGGAGTCCGTTATAATGGCTAAGTTAGAATCCTTAAAAGACCTTGAGACCCCTGTCGCCGAAGCGGCAGCGGAAGTCCGCAAGCCCAAACGCGACAAATTCGGACGCTCCTATGCTACCGGCAAAAGAAAAGACGCCGTTGCCCGCGTATGGGTAAAACCCGGTTCCGGCAACATTACCGTCAACACCAAGACGCTCGACGAATATTTTGCCCGTCCGGTTTTGAAAATGATTATCAACCAGCCGTTTGAAGTGACCAACCGCGTCAACGAATTTGATGTTGTCTGCACGGTCAGCGGCGGCGGTTTGTCCGGTCAGGCCGGTGCCATCAAACATGGCATTTCCAAGGCTCTGAACAACTACGAACCGGAACTGCGCTCGGTGCTGAAAGCCGCCGGCTTCCTCACCCGTGACGACAGAACGGTTGAACGTAAGAAATACGGCAAAGCCAAAGCCCGTCGTTCTTACCAGTTCTCCAAACGTTAATTGGTGTCAGAAAAATATCAAATATTTTCAACGGGTTGCAAGAAATCGCAACCCGTTTTCGTTTTTGCACATGGCGCTATAAAAAATTTCCGGTTGCTAAGGCGCAAAAAAAAAGACTCCGTTTAACGGGAGTCTTTTGAGGTTGCGTGCAGTGCAAAATTGCAGGCAAAGATTGTCAGCGGGTACAAGAGGAAGTTCCCTTTATTTTATTCAAAAAACCTTCATAGGAAAATTCCGCCAGTTTGGTCACTTCTCTGACAAAAGAATAATCGCCGAAGCGACGCGATCTTCCGGGAACCAAAATTTGTTTTTCGCGGACAATGCGCACGCGCGGCGCTGTTTCCGATACAAAATTGAAATCAAGGAGCGTGCAGTGGAAAATTTTGTCATCGCCGATTTTCCGCAGATGGAACATCAGGGTATTTCGTTCGGAGCAATATTCGGCAAGCGAAGCTTCCCAAAAGTTGCGTAGTTTGAAAACCGTACTGTTGACAAAAAGACCAAGGTTGGTGTCCGTTGCGGGTCTTTCTTCAACAATCAATTGTTCCTTCGGAGAAAAATCTTCCTGATTTAAGGTAATGCCATTAACCTGCAAAGATGTTCCGCCGCCAAAAGAGGAAAGGAGGCTTTGCAGATTATCGGAAAAGCGAGAACAGGAACAGCGGGCAAATTTCAATTCTTTGCCGCAAAAAGGACATAACGGTTCCGGCTGCCAGATAAGCAAACTGCTTAAAGAAAAAGGAAAATCCTTTCCCGTTTCCCGCAGACTGTAGGGAACTTTGGGTTCAATTTTTAACTGTGTGTTCATAAGACATAATTTTTAAGTATAAATAATCAGTAAGTTGTTTGACAATTTAACCTGTTTTTGGACAAAATGCAACATATTTATAAGCAAAAAATGCCTACAGGCGGTCGCGTAAAAAGTCGAGCTGTCGCAGTATGGCAAGCTCTTCCTCGTCGCAGACGGGAAAAAAATACCTTTGCCAGACCGATTCGTCCTGCAGTTTGCCGCGGTTGAGGCTGAGCCAGTTGGCTGGGTTTGGGTCAAAAACATGTTGTCGGTCGTCGGCTGAAAAAATCAGCTCCGTTCCCGGGCGGAGGTCAACGCCAAACATATTTTTGATATTGGGAAAATGAGAAACGACGATGACCGTTCGGCGGTTGTAAACTTCCGTTTCGGCGGCGAGCATGCTCCGGCAGGTTTGGGCAAGCGGGGCATTTTCTTCCGCCAGCAGGTTTTCCGTCTGCACGGGCGGGTTGCCGAAAGCCAGAGCGATTACCGCAGCCGTTTGCAGACAGCGCTCGGCGGGCGAAGAAAAAATAATGTCCGCCGGCGCAAAATCCGCCGCCAACAGTCGGGCGCGGGCAAAAACTTCTTTGGCGCCTTCCGGGCTCAGCTGCAAATTGTTGTCGTAGACGCCGTGTCTGACAAAAATCATTCTTTTCATATTTTCCGCCGTGTATTTGTTCTTAAAGCAAAGGTGGCACAAAAAGGCTTTTGCCGCAATGTTTTTTTGCTTTAAAAAATATTGCGCCGGGGTACAATGCAAAAGCAAAAGAGGAAAACGATGGAAGCAATATTGTTTTTTGCGCTGGCGGCGGCAGTGTCGGCCGCGGGTTATCTGGCGACGGTGCGGGCTGCCGGCCGTTCGCTTTTGCGCGCCGGGGACAAAACGGCGGCGTTGCATTATGCGCTCAAAAATTTTCGCCACGTGTCGCCGGAGATGGTTCGCCGGCTGATAAAAGAAGGGGCAAACGTCAACTATATCGGCAACTTTAACGAGTCGCCGTTGGTGGCGGCTCTGTCGCGGCGGCGGAGCCTGCCCGTTATCCGCGAACTGCTGGCCGCCGGCGCGCGGGTGGAAGGCGTTGGCGATCTGAAAAAAAATCCGTTGGTGGCGGCAATTTTTTACCGCAATCGACCGGAAGTGGTGCAGGAGCTGTTGGCGGCCGGCGCGGATGCCAAAATTTGTCTGGAAGGCGACGGCAGCAGCCTGCTGATGCTGGCGGCCGGATTTTATCATCGGGAAGAGCTTTTGGAGATTTTGCTTGGCCGCGGCAATCGGCTGGATGCCCGCAACGACGACGGCATGACGGCGCTGATGGCGGCGGCTCGGTTTGGCCGCAGCGGGCGCAATCTGCGCAAACTGTTGGCGCTGGGCGCGGACAAAAGCCTGGCCGACAACGACAACAGGACGGCAGCCGACTACCTTCGCGGCAATTTTCATCTGAACTGGCGGCCGAGTCTGCGTCGACTTTTGCCGAAAGAAAAAAAGCCGTGTGCGAAAGGCGTGCAGCGCCATGGAATATGATTTTTCCCGCCGTCTGGAGAAAGAAGTTTATTTGCAGGATGTGTTTACGCTGGCCAAAAGGCATTTGCTGGGGGCGTATTTATGCAGCAACGTCGGCGGCTGTTTTACCGCCGGACGAATTACCGAACTGGAAGTTTATGTCGGCAGCTGTGACAAGGCCTGCCATGCCTGGCCGAACAAACTGACGCCGCGGACGGCGACCATGTTTCGCGCGGGCGGCTGTGCTTATGTGTTTTTTGTTTACGGCATGCACAATCAGTTTAATGTGGTGGCGGGCCCCGCCGGCACGGCCGATGCCGTGCTGATTCGCGCGTTGGAGCCGGTGGCGGGAATAGAGGTTATGCGCCGTCGACGCGGTTGTGAAGACATACGCCGACTGACCACCGGCCCCGGGCGCCTGTGCCGAGCCTTGGGCATCACCCGGCAGGAGCACGACGGCGAGGATCTTTGCGGACAGACATTGTGGATTGCCAAAGGCGAAAAAACATACCCCTATGCGGCGCGGCCGCGGATAGGGGTAGACTATGCCGAAGAATATAAGGACAAGCCGTGGCGCTTTTATATCCGCGGCAATCCGTTTATCAGTAAAAAATAGGTTATTGCGTTATACCGGTCAGCGTGTGCGCCAGTCCGACGGGGGAAGAAGCGCCGTTCACAACGTTAAGAAGGCTGTGGGCGTCTTTGTCGGTAAGGGCGGACAGGGCGGTCATGTATTCGCCGGCGGTGTTGCCCGCGGCGGCTTCCAGTCTGAGATCGGGAAAGGCAAACAAGGCGAAGCGGCGAACGGCAACATCACGTTTGGTTTGGTCATAGTCGGCGGCGGCCAGGTTTTCTTTTTCCATATCAACATAAATGCTGTCGCGGCTGTATTGCCACATACCGCCGGTGGCTACGTCGGTCAGCCAGCTCGGCCAGAAAGTGAGGTTGAGAATGGCGACGGTGTTAAGATTTGATCGCAGGGCGATCTGTTTGTCTTCGTAGCCGTCTTTTTTGGCGGTGATGATGGTGGCGGAAGAACTGCGTTTTACCGGAAAGACGCAAGGTGTTTTGCAGGCTTCCATGCCGTCGATGAATATTTTGACGCCTTTGACGTTGGCGTCAAAGGTGAGCATCTGATCCATGCCGCCGAAAACGGTACCGCAGGCGGAAAGCAAAAGGAGCAGGGCTGCGGCTGAATATTTGCGTCGGTTTGTCATATCTGAAACATCCTTTCATATCGTAAGAGTTAAAAAAACAAAACCCACCTTGCGGGTGGGCGGATGTTCAGAAACCGTATTCACTTAAAACGGCTCGACTTATTCGGCCGAAACCTTATTCGTCGACATCCACCCTGAGGTAAGAAGTCGACATGATTTTTCAAGTCGCATGCCGCGACTAAGTGAATTGCGGGTTCTGACACCCGGGATGTGAATTTGCACATCCAGACAAAAGCATATAAAAAAAGCGCTTGCTTGTAAAGCTGTTTTTGGTTCGGACATTGTTGGCAAAACAAAAAAGCACCGTTAAAAAACGGTGCTCGGGAGGTCAGACCTCTGTTCAGTGACGCTGCAGTTCGTAATTGAACTCCCGAATGCTGGTCAGTGTTTGCAGCCGTCCGCAGCTTTTTTTCCCTTTCCCTTCCCTTGCATGCAGCCTCCTTTTTTCTCCTTTCCCTTTCCCCGCACTCCTTTTTTCCTTCCCTTCCCCTGCGCGCTGCCTTTTTTCTTCTCTCCCTTTCCCCGCACGCCGCTTTTTTCCCCTCTCCCTTCCCCCGCACGCAACTCCTTTTTTCCCTCTCCCTTGAGGGGAGAGGGGGATGCGCAAGCAGGGTGAAAATTATGGGGGCTTTCTTTGTGGGGGGGGGTTGGCGTCGGTATACCGCCCCGCATCTTGAGTGTCATCCTGAACTTGTTTCAGGATCTCATTATTCTATTTATCAGCCTGTCTTTGTTTGCAAAATGCATGAGATGCCGAAACAAGTTCGGCATGACAATTTAATATTAGTTCAGCATGACAATTTGGTGTGGGGCGACTAAAATTCCCTCTCCCTTGAGGGGAGAGGGGGACGCGCAAGCAGGGTGAAAATTATGGGGGCTTTCTTTGTGGGTGGGGTGTTGGCGTCGGTATACCGCCCCGCATCTTGAGTGTCATCCTGAACTTGTTTCAGGATCTCATTATTCTATTTATCCGCCTGTCTTTGTTTGTAAAATATACGAGATGCTGAAACGAGTTCGGCATGACAATTTAATATTAATTCGACATGACAGTTTGGTGTGGGTTCGGTATGATAATTTGGTGCGGGGCGGCATGACAGTTTGCAAATACCGCAGAAATTCTGCCGTTTTCCGGATACGCAAAAAGCCCCGGCGCAAAACCGGAGCTTTTAAGTGGTGGGTCCTGCCTGACTCGAACAGGCGACCAGACCGTTATGAGCGGCCCGCTCTGACCAACTGAGCTAAGGACCCTTTGAAAAACGCTAAAAATACATGTTCTGCATTTTTCGGCGTTTTTTAGAAATCGGAGCCAACCGTATGCCCCGCGCCGACCCACGCATTACGAATGCGTTGCCCTGCCGGCTGAGCTAAGTTGGCGTCTGGGCATAAACTATAATAATATTTTGCAAAATACAAGCCTTATTTTTACAAAGACCGTACAATTTTCATAAATATGTGCCGCGCTCATAAAATTCCGGTAAAAACCGTAACCTGTTTCGTGGATGGTCGGCCAAACCTCGCCACCGTTTAATGCTCCGGTTTGGCGCCGGGGCTTTTGCGTGTCTGCATTTTTATATTTCATTACATGAAATTTTCCCTTCCGTTCGGGCTAAAAGCGCGGAGAGATATTTTTGGCTGCTTTTGAGGCAGGAGAGAAGATAGGTTGCCTTTAACCCTTCGTCTTCCAGCGGAATGACAACACGACCGGCGCCGTCGTTGCGATAATTGCGCACAAGTCTGGTGGTAAAACAGAGCAGATTGTCATTTTCCAGCAGCTGGCGAAAAACAAAATAGTCGTTATGGGTTTTCATGCCGAATTTGTTGGTCAGCCGGTCGATGAAGGGCTGTATTTTCCGAACGTATGCCCCGTCGCCGGAATAGTTTATCAGCCGCAGGTTCTGCTCATCAAGCAGGCAGACGCTTTTTCTTGTTGCCAACGGATGCCCGGCGGGGACGGAAAGCATCAGCTCTTCTTCGGCCAAAGGAACGGTGACGATGTTTTCGTTTTGCGGTTTTCTGATGGATATGACGGCATCGTATCGGTGCGTCAGCAACAGCGTTTCCATGTTGTTTTCGTCCGGCAGCAAGGCGGAAGAGATGCTGATATCAGGATTGGCCTTTTGCAGCAGCGGAACAAAAAAGCGCATCGGTCCGGGGTCGCAAAAACCGAGCGACAGCACGTTGTCTTTGCGCACAAACTGATGGAAAGTGCTTTTCATCTCGTCGGTTTTGGCGAGTATGGCTTCGGCGTAGGTCAAAGCCAGATGTCCGGCGTCGTTCAGGCATATTTTGTTTTTGGTGCGGTCAAAAAGAGGCGCGCCGAGTTCTTCCTCCAGCTTTTTTACGGCAAGGCTGAGCGCCGGTTGGGAAACATGCAGTTTTTCCGCTGCGGCGGACAGATTGTTGCATTCCGCCACCGTCTTAAAATAGCGTAGCAGCGTCAGTTCCATAACGTCCTCACTATAAGTTTAATTTATGGCTCTATAAATAAACGGTATTGTACTTTTGCGTGGCGGTCAAGCATAATATAATTGGTTTTCAAACAATTTTGCGGAGGCAAAAATGAAATTTCTTAAATCTGTTCTGTTTGTAACACTGATTTTTTATGCAGGTTTTGTTAATGCCGGGGAGGATAAGACAATGAGCAGGAGCGAGCGTGCCGATAAGATATATGAGCAATTGTTTTTGAGTAAACGGACAGTCGGTTCGACCGATCCGGAATTTATGGAGATTTTGCAGCGCAGTATTTTCGGGGATGTTTTTGATACCGGAAATCTGAATAACGGGGAACGCGAGCTGATAACCGTGGCGGCGCTGGCGACCATGCAGACGCTGCCGCAGCTGAAAGCCCATGTCGGCGCGGCGCTTAATGTCGGCAATTCGCCTTTGGCAATCCGTGAAACCATTTATCAATGTGCGCCGTTTATCGGTTTTCCGCGGACGTTGAACGCCATCGGCGTGTTTAACGAAGTCGTCCAAGAGAGAAATATAAAATTGCCGCTGGAAAATGCCGGAACGACAACCGATGCCGACCGGCATGAAAAAGGGCTTGCCATTCAGACCAATCTTTACGGCAACGAGGTAAAAAAAGCCATGGCCTCTCTGCCGGGCGAATATAAGGATATTGTACCCGATACCTTAACCGATTTCTGTTTCGGCGATTTTTATACCCGCCGCGGCTTGACGATTAAGCAGCGAGAGTTGTTGTCGCTGGTCATTTTGACGGCTCTCGGAGCGGAAAAACAGCTGAAGGCTCATGTCGTCGGCGCGCTCAAAGCCGGTAATGACAAAAAAACGCTGCTGGCGGCAATGGTGCAGGCCGTGCCGTATGTGGGGCTTGCCAATGCCATGACCACCGTTAATCTGATTAAGGAAGCCGATATTGACAATTATCAGCCGATTTATGAGGAATAAACAAGATGAGGACATTTTTTGCCGGGCTGGCCGCCGCCTTTTTGTTGTGGGGCAATACGGCATTCGGCGAGGAAACGACGGAAGCAAAACCGATGAAAATCAAATTGAGCTTTAATCAGAAAGAAGCGGTTGTGCAAATGGCGGATAACGTTGCGGTTGAGCAGTTTTTGCAGATGCTGCCGGCGGAATTTGAATTTATCGACTTTGCCGGCGAGGAAAAAATCAGCGAATTTCCGCGTCCCCTGTCGCTTGCCGGGGCGCCGCGCGGCATGATTGCCGCAAAAGGAAAAATGTTTATTTACGCCCCGTGGGGAAATTTCGGCTTTTTCTATAAAGACCACGGAAGCACGCTGGACAACAGCCTGATTGTGCTTGGCGAGATTGAAAGCGGACTGGAACATCTGGCGGAAACAAAAGGCGGCTTTTCCGCCCGGATAGAGGTTTTAGGCAAGGATTAAACGGAGGATTTTAACGATGAACAGGAGAGAATTTTTGCTGGCGGCCGGTGCAGATACTGCAAAAAAGCGCGGCAGCCCTCGTCTATGTCCCGATAGGCGGCGGCAAAATCGCCGGTATACCACGGGTCTTCAATGTCGCGCGGGCGGTTGCTGAAATCGAGCAGACGAAAGATTTTGCCGTCAATGTCGGGACCGGTAATACGGGTGATTTCCCGAACGTTGCTTTCGTCCATGGCCAGAATATAATCAAAGCGGGCGTAGTCCTCGGGGCGCAGACAACGGGAATAATGCTCCTCAAAGGGGACGCCCCTGTTTTTGAGCATGGCGCGGGTGCCGTGATGAATGCCGGCATGGCAGAGTTCGTTGTAGTTTTCGGTGGCGGCGGAATCTATTTCAAAGCGTTCGGACAGGCCTTTTTGCGCCACCATTTGCCGCAGCACGAATTGCGCCATCGGCGAGCGGCAGATGTTGCCGAGGCAGACAAACAGCACTTTGATTTTTGCCATCGATAACATATCTTTGTCAGGCATCGGCGGGCTTGCTGATTTTGCGGTAGATATAGACGGCTATCGGCACGCCGAGCAGCATTCCCCACATGCCGATGAGGCTGTGGGCAATGTAGAGAATAATAAGCGTCATCACCGGGTTGATGTGCATGAAAGAAGAAATAATCCGCGGGTTTAGGACATAGGCTTCCAGAAGGTGGATGCAGACAATCATCACCAGCGCCCACAGCCCCAGCTCCATGCCGCCCGTGTTGACGGCCATCAGCACAATCGGCACGGAAGAAATCCACATGCCGAGCACCGGTATCAGCCCGCACATAAAGACGATGGTGCATAATAAAGCGATGGCCTTAACCCCCATAAAATGCAGGCAAATTGCCGTCAGCGTGGTGTTGATGGCGGAAATGAGCAGCTGTGCGCGGAAGTTTTCGCCGACGACCTTGGCAAACAGAATAATGCTGTCCGCCGTTTCCCGATAAGATTCCGCCAACCGGGTGAAGCGCAGGCGGCGCACGCCGCGGGAAAGCTCCGGCAGGTCAAACATGATGAGAAAACTGAACATCATGGCCAGGAAAAACCAGCCGATGTAATGCAGTCCTTTTTCCAGCATGCCGCGGAGAATGTTCCAGGCGCTGACAAGCATGCTTTCGGGCAGCACGGTTTCTTTGAGCTGCGGCAACAGCGGGGCAATCAGCTCGTTTTCGCTCAAATTGTTGTTCAGCCAGTTGCGGACGGAAGTCATGCTCTGCGGCAGCTGTTCGGTAAAGTTAATGGTTTCCGCCAGCAGTTTCGGCGGAATATATATCAGAAAAGCGCCGACGCCCATCAAAAACAAAAGGTAGGAAACAACCACCACCACCCGCCGGTTAAAACGATATTTGCGGCGCAGCCGATGCATGATGCCGGAGACGATAAAGCACATGATGAAGGTGATAAACACCAGTCCGAACATATCGCGAAAAAGGTAGAGCAGTCCCATAAAAACGGCCCAGATAAAATATACCCGGTTGACGCGGATAAATTCCGAAATATTGAATGTCATCGTCGTTTTCCTCTGTTGTGCCGGCGAGCGGCTTTTTTTATCATAAGCAGCATTATAACCGCAACGAGGTTAATATTTCTTCAAAATTTGCTGAAAAAAACGGGAAAATCACATTTTTTTACTTTTTAGGTTTGGCCGGAGCGGATGAAAAACATTTTTGTTGTTTAATAATTATTTGTTTTTTTACCGATTGCATGTTATCTTTTGCTTAAAAAAAACATGATCGGGCGGAAAAATATGGACAACAATACGCGCAGAGCCATTCACGGGAAACTTTTGGCCAGGGTTATGGCCGATGCCGGCGGTTATGATAAAAAGGGAATAAGCCGGCTTTTGGAGGCCGCCGGCGGAGATGCCGTGATGCGGGTTCATGATGCCGCCCGTGTTGAAATGACGGAAGAAGACGGCCGCAAAATAAGTTTTTTGCGCAAAGAAACGGTTATTTGTTATCCGCTGGGAAAATACGTGATGTACGAAAGTTTGTTTACGTTGCGACCGGAAGAAGAAAACCCCGAAGTTGCGGCGTTCCGCGCGGAATATCTGCTGGTGATGCTTGCGCCCGACGGTCGGTTGCTCGACTGTTCTTTCTTCGATACATCCAAGATAACGGGAAAAAATCCGGCTGCCGATGACGAATATGAACGACAGGTGCTCTCTGCGGCCGCCGCCTGCCAACAAAACGAAGAAGATATGAAAGCTTTGCAAAATTTTGTCAAATTAATCCGGTCGCGTAAGAAAAATTCTTGATTTTTTGTCTATATGTGCTATCCTTTATATAGTTTGAACGGATATTTTAGGAAAGTGCGATGAAAGAAAAACGCTCCCAACAAACCTCCTTACTCAGCAAAAGGTTATGCGTGCTCGGTCTGACGTCTTTGGCGGCTTTGTCCGGATTTGCCAAAACGTCGTCTTCTCTGCCGACAGACAATCCCGAACTCGAGCACAAAGAGTGCGGGGCGGATATAAATTTCGTGAACAGATATTATGTCAGTCGGGCGGACGGTATAGACACTTATCAAGACTCGTTTGACATTTCACTGATGAAAGACGGCGAGGAGCGGACTTTTTCCAAAGACCAGTTGCTGACCATTCGCGATATGGGCGACGGGTATTCCGTTATCGAAAACATCTACCGAACTCTGGAAACGCAGAACGGTGAACAGACAAACCTCAATGACGAATTTACGCTGCTGATGGCGACGCCGCGCGGCGATACTTTGAATCTGGATTTTTTGAATTACAAGGATTTTATGCTGCCGGGCGCGGTCGATATGTACAGCGGCAAAGAAACGATGAACGACCCCAAAGCGATGGAAGAGGCAAACAATCGCTGGGAACGGGACGCATATTTGGCGGCCATGAGAAATTTCGGAAACAAAGAAGATGTCGCGCCGTTTATGGATTATGTCCGGGCGCAAAGGAAAACGCTGGAAAGATGGGGAGAGTTTGAAGGCGTGACAATCCGCAAAAACGAAAAGACCCGGGGCATCGTACAAGACGGAGCTTACAGCATAACCGGCGGAGAAGACCTGCGCGCGGAATATAATGAGATGGAAAGGATGTTTGACCAAGCGAAAGAAAGCGCGCAAAACCACGGAACAAATCTTGAGCAGGTAATTTCTCAACGGCTGGCTCAGAATCAAAACGGATGAGTCTCGTTTAATTTTATTTTGTGTTTTTTCCGCAAAGTCCGCAAGAGCCGCGGGGCAGATTTTTCATTGACGGAGGCGGTTCGCGCTTCCGTCAAAGGGGAAATCTTTTTGCCTCTTGAAAAGAGTTTTTTCTTGTGTTATCGAACATTAAGGTGAAGAGAAAATCTGATAATTTTGAGGCGGCCGAAAACAAGATCCCGGCTGCGGCGGAAAGAGGAAAAATGACGGAAGAAAAAACGGCGGAAAACGTCGAAAATGTGCTGTATCTGGGGATAGACGTCGGTTCCACGACGGTTAAGGCGGTGGTTGTCGACGACAAAGAAAAGGTTCTTTTTTCCACTTATCAGCGGCATATGTCCGAAGTGCGGCAAAAAATAATTTCCATTCTGGAACAGGCGGCGGCAAAGTTCCCGCGGCAAAAATTCTGTCTGTCGTTGACCGGCTCCGGCGCGTTGTCTTTGTGCAACGGGCTGAATATTCCCTTTGTGCAGGAGGTTATAGCCTCCAGTCTTGCCATAAAAAAACAGATTCCCGATGCCGACGTCGTGGTCGAACTGGGCGGCGAAGACGCCAAACTCACTTTTCTGACCAGCGGCACGGATCTGCGGATGAACGAAACCTGCGCCGGCGGAACGGGCGCTTTTATTGATCAGATGGCCACTTTTCTCAATCTTGAAGTCGACGAGATGGACAGGTTGGCTTTGCAATACAAAAACATATATCCCATCGCTTCGCGCTGCGGCGTTTTCGCCAAGACGGACATCGTGCCGCTAATTAACGAAGGCTGCGCTAAAAGCGACATCGCCATGTCGATTATGCAGGCGGTGGTCAATCAGTTCATCAGCGGGTTGGCGCGCGGTCGCAAAATCGAAGGCAAGGTCGTTTTTCTAGGCGGGCCGCTCGCTTTTATCAAATCTTTGCGCCAATGTTTTACGGAAACGCTGAAATTGGATGCGGCGCACGCGGTTTTGCCGGAGCGGGCGGAGCTGTTTGTCGCTTACGGCGCGGCGCTGAACGCGCTTTCCGGCAGAGGGAAAGCTGTCGCTTTGGCAGATGTCGCAGGCGGGCTGAAGGCTCTGGAAGCGGAAAACGACATCCGCCAGCTGCCCCCGCTGTTTAAGGATGAAAAGGAAAAGGCGGAATTTGACGCCCGCCACCGGCAGACAAACATTAAATCTTTTCCGCTGGAGGAATACGAAGGCGATGCCTGGTTCGGCATAGACAGCGGTTCCACCACCGTCAAAGCGGTGCTGATAGACGATCAGAACCGCCTGCTGTATTCTTATTACGGTTCCAACAACGGCGATCCGTTTCATCTGGCGTTGAATGTTTTAACGCAAATATACAAGCGCGCCAAACCGGGGCTCAATATCCGGGCGGCGGCCGCCACCGGCTACGGCAGCGCGCTGCTGAAAGCGGGGTTGAAGCTTGATATCGACGAGGTGGAAACGGTGGCGCACTGCAAAGCGGCGACTTTTTTTGCTCCGAACGCCAGTTTTGTGCTCGATATCGGCGGACAGGACATCAAATGTATGAAAATCAACCGCGGAATTATCGAAAAAATAGGCTTAAACGAAGCCTGCTCTTCCGGCTGCGGTTCCTTTATCGAAAATTTTGCCAAATCGTTGGATATGGATATGGCGTCTTTTGTGGATGCCGCGCTCAAAGCCAGACATCCGGTCGATCTCGGCACCCGGTGCACGGTGTTTATGAACTCCAAGGTCAAACAGGCGCAAAAAGAGGGTGTTTCCGTCGGCGACATTGCCGCCGGGCTGTCTTATTCGGTGATTAAAAACGCCTGCTATAAGGTGATAAAAATAAATGATGTGGCGGAGCTTGGCGACTGCATTGTCGCTCAGGGCGGTTCGTTTTTGAACGACGCACTTCTCCGCGCTCTGGAAATACAGGTCGGCCGACAGGTGGTGCGGCCGGGGCTGGCCGGGTTGATGGGCGCTTTCGGCGCCGCCCTGCTGGCGAAAATGCGCGGCCCCGAAAACGGACGGCAGACCGAACTGATTACTTTGGAAGAAATCCGCAACCTGAAGATAAAAACAACCAATACCCGCTGTCAGGGGTGCACCAACCACTGCATGTTGACCATTACCGACTTCGGCGGCAAAAAGAAATTTGTTTCCGGCAACAAATGCGAACGCGGCGCGGGGCTGGCAAAAAATGACAAAATCAACCTCTGCGCCTATAAATACAAACGGTTGTTTGAATATTACACACCGTTGGAAAAGGACAGGGCGCCGCACGGAACGATAGGTATTCCGCGGGTGTTGAATATGTTTGAAGACTATCCGCTGTGGTTTACGCTGCTGACGCATTTGGGCTTTCGGGTGGAGCTTTCCGCGCTGTCTTCCAAAAAAATGTTTTTTTCCGGCTATGCTTCCATTCCTTCGCAGACCGTCTGCTATCCTGCCAAAATGGCGCACGGGCATATCATGGATTTGATAGAAAAGAACGTCGATTATATCTTTTTGCCCTGCATTCCCCGCGAACAAAAGGAATTTTCCACTCAGGCCGACAGTTACAACTGTCCGGTGGTAACCGGATATCCCGAAGTTCTGGCCAAAAACATCGGCGAGGCGGCGGAAAAAGGCATTCCTTTCCTCACGCCCTTTCTGCCGCTTGAACCCAAAAGTCTGGTTCGTCGGCTGAAAGACATTCCGCTGTTTGCGGGGTTTTCGCATATTGCTCTCAAAATGGCCGTCAACCGGGCGTTCGTCGAGCTGCGGCGGTTTAAGAAAGATATTCGCGACGCGGGTATTAAGGCGGTGGAACAACTGAACAAAAACGGTGAATACGGCATTGTTTTGGCAGGGCATCCCTATCATATCGATCCGGCCGTCAACCACGGCATTCCGGAGCTGATAAACTCCTGCGGCCTGTCGGTTCTAACCGAAGATTCGGTGGCTCATCTGCGGCCGAACCCGGGCGCTCTCCGGGTGCGCGACCAATGGACATACCACTCGCGTTTGTATCGGGCGGGGACATTTGCCGCCGATACGGAAAATCTGGCCATTTTGCAGCTGGTGTCTTTCGGCTGCGGGGTGGATGCCATTACCTCCGATCAGCTGGAGGAAATCGTCAACGCCAAAGGGCGCCTGTATGCGCAGATAAAAATTGACGAAGGCGACAATCTGGGACCGGCCAAAATCCGCATTCGTTCGCTGCTTGCGGCCTTGAAAGACATGCAGCTGACCCGCCGTCGGGAAGAGCCGGTGCGGACGGCAAAACCGCCGGTGTTTACGGCGGAAATGAAAAAAACGCATACCATCCTCATACCGCAGCTGTCGCCGATGCATTTTCAGTTCTTAAAAACGGTGTTTGCCAGCGAAGGCTACAAGGTGGAACAGCTGCCGAAAGTGAGCAAAGCGGCCATAGAACTCGGCCTGAAACATGTTAATAACGACGCCTGTTTTCCGGCCATTGTGGTTATCGGGCAGCTGCTGCAGGCCATCAAAGACGGCAATTACGACACCGATAAAATCGCGCTCCTGATTTCGCAGACAAACGGCGGCTGTCGGGCATCAAACTATGCCGGTCTGCTCCGCCGCGCCCTGCAGCAATGTCATCTGGGGCATATTCCGGTGATTGCCATGAATGTCAGCGGCAATGTCGACAGTCCGGGGTTTGTGCCCGGGCGCAGGGTTTTGCTGCGGACAATCATGGCCGGTTGTTACGGTGACGCGCTGATGCGCATGGTCAACCGCCTGACGCCCTATGAAAAAGAAAAAGGCAGCGTGCGCAAGCTGAAGGCAAAATGGGTCAAAATCATCAAAAAGAATTTGAAAAGCGGTAACGCCGTGATGTTTGACATCAACATGTTCCGGATGATACGCGAATTTGACCGCCTGCCGCTGAAAGACATTGCGCGCAAGCCGCGGGTGGGACTGGTCGGCGAGATTTTGCTGAAATATCATCCGGACGCCAACAATCAGGCGGCGCGGCTGGTGGAAAAAGAAGGCGGCGAAGCGGTGGTGCCGGATCTGATGGATTTCATGCTCTACGGCTTTTATGACCACATTTTCAACTACAAATATTTGCAGGGTTCATGGAAAGCTTATGCCATCAGCATTTTGAGCATCGGTTTTCTGGAGTTCTGCCGTTGGTCCATGCGGCTCGGCTTTTTGTTTTCCAGGCGTTTTGAGCCGCCGCTGTTTTTTAAGAATCTGCGCAAGAAAATCCGCGGACTGGTTTCGCTCGGGCATCAGACCGGAGAAGGCTGGCTGTTGACGGCGGAGATTATCGAACTGCTCGAATCGGGCGTGAACAACGTGCTGTGCATGCAGCCTTTCGGTTGCCTGCCGAACCATATTACCGGCAAAGGGTTTATCAGAGAGATTAAAAAGCGTTTTCCCGAGGCCAACATCATTGCCGTGGACTACGATCCCGGCGCCAGCGAAACCAACCAGGTCAACCGGATTAAGCTGATGATGTCCGTTTCGCGCCAGAACACCGCGGCTCAAAAAGCGGCGGAATAGTTCAGCGCGCGTTTGACCGGAAAGGCAGATGCAAAAAAACGCCGCCGGGCAACAACCGGCGGCGTTTGAGTTTTGCGGTTTGGCGCTTAGGCCTTGCTCTTCTTTACTTTGACCGGACCGCATAACTTTTCGGTTATCGTCTGGAACAAAATGTAGAGCATCGGAATGACCAGCAGGCCGACCAGCGTGCCGATGAGCATGCCGTAGAAAACCGGCACGCCGAGCGCAATACGGCTGTTGGCGCCGGCGCCCGTGGCCACCACCATCGGGAAAGTTCCCAAAATGAAGGTAAAGGCCGTCATCAGCACCGCCCGGAACCTTTCTTTCAGGCCGATCATGGCCGCCCGGTTGATGGAAGTGCCTTTTTCGCGTTCTTCTTTGGAGAACTCCACCACCAGAATGGCGTTTTTGGCCGACAGACCGACCAGCAGGATAAGTCCCAGCTGAGCATAGATACTCAGCGACAGCCCGTGAATGAACAGCCCGAGCAGAGCGCCGACCATGGCGACCGAAACGGACGTCATCACCGGTATCGGCGTGCTCCAGCTCTCGTATTGGGCAACCAGAAACAGGTAGGCAAAGGTCAGAGCAAGCACAATCAGGTAGCCGATTTGTCCCTGGTTGGCTTTTTCCTGAAAGCTCATGCTCGACCACTCGTAACTGTAGCCTTTTGGCAGCGCTTCGGTTGCCAGCTCTTCAATGGCCGTCATCGCCTCGCCGGTACTGTAGGCGGGGTTGCCGTTGATGTTGATGGTGGCCGCCGGGTATTGGTTGTAGCGGTCAATCGTGCTCGGCGCCAGAACCTTGCTCAGTTTTATCATGCCGCCCAAAGGCACCATTTCGCCCAGGCTATTTTGCACATAAAGATCGCTGATGTTGTCAACGCCTTTACGGAACGGCCAGTCGGCCTGAATAATAACCTGGTTGACCTGAGTGCCGAAGTTGACGTCGTTGATGTAGGACGAACCGAGGTAACGTCCGAGCGTGGTATAGATGTCGCTCGTTGCCACTTTCATGGATTCGGCTTTGGTGCGGTCAACATCCACATAGATATGCGGCGTTTTGGCGTTGTAGGTCGAATAGGCCATGGATACGTAGGGCGACTGGTTCAGGCGGGCGACAAACCCCTGCAGAGCGGCGTCAAGCTGTTGCGGGTCGGACGAATCGAGCGACTGCAAACGGAAGTCCATGCCGTTGGTGGTGCCGAGACCGGCAATGGCCGGCATTTCAAACAGGTTGATGTTGGCTTCCGGAAAATCGCCGATTTTTGCCTGAATCCGGTTTAGGATATTGGTGGAATACAATTCGTCGCTTTTGCGCTCCGACCACGGGGCAAGCATGACGACGATAAACGCCACGTTTTCGCCGGAACCGGCAATCAGGCTGTGACCGGTAATGTTCATAACGTGGTCAACGCCTTCTTCTTCCAGTATCAGCGGCACAATCTTTTTAACCAGCTTGTCGGTACGTTCGCGCGAGGCGCCTTCCGGCAGCTGGATGTTGACCATGAACGCGCCCTGATCTTCCGGCGGAATGAAACTGGTCTGACTGATGTGCAAAAGCGCGAGAATGCCGCAGACAATCAGCCCGAACAGAAGGGCTATCACGCTCACTTTGCGGCTGACAAAGCCGACGATGCTGGCATAGCGGTCGCGTGATTTGTCAATAGCACGCGAAAACCAGAACAACGGACCGTGCTGATAGGGCTTGAGCGGGCGCAAAATCGTGGCGCACAAAGCCGGCGACAGAGTCAGCGCGTTTAAGGCCGAAAAGGCGACCGAGGTGGAGATGGCCACTGCGAACTGCTGATAGATTTTACCGGTAATGCCGCCGATAAAGCCGATCGGCACGAAAATGGCCAGCAGCACCAGAGTGGTGGCGATAATGGCGCCCGAAACCTGTTCCATGGCTTTGATGGTGGCGGGTTTGGGCTCCAGTTTTTCGTTTTCCATCAGGAACAACACGCGTTCAACCACCACGATGGCGTCGTCCACCACCAGACCGATGGCCAGCACCAGCCCGAACAGGGTGAGGGTGTTTAAGCTGTAGCCCAGAGCCAGCAGCACGGCAAAGGTGGCAAAGATGGACACCGGAATGGTCAAAGCCGGTACCAACACCGCCCGCCAGTCCTGTAAAAAGATGTAGCAGACGGCAATCACCAACGCAAAGGTCAGGATAAGCGTGAAGATAACCTCTTCGACGGAAGCCATAATATATTCGGTGGCGTCATAGGCCACAAACATTTCAAAGTCTTCCGGATAGAATTGCTCCAGTCGGGCCATTTCCGCCCGCAGGTTGCTCATGGCGTTGATGGCGTTGGCGCCGGAAAGCATGTTGATGGCTATGGCCACCGACGGCGCGCCGTCAAACTGAGAAGCGGCGTTGTAGTCTTCCTGGCCGATTTCAATACGGGCCACGTCGCCCAGGCGAACCAGACCGCCTTCTTCGTCGGTGCGGACGATAATCTGCTTGAATTCTTCCACATCGTTGATGCGGCCGCTGCTCAAAAGGGCATAAATCATCTGCTGGCTGCCGTCGCCGGGCATGGAGCCGACCTTACCCAGAGAGGGTTGAATGTTTTGGCTTTCGATGGCTGCCTGAATGGCGGAAACCGGCAAATTTAAGGCCGTGATTTTGTTGGCGTCGAGCCAGACGCGCATGGCCAGAGGCGGCGAATAGACGTTCACTTCGCCGACGCCGTCCACCCTTATCAGGTTTTTGGATATGTTGTTTTGCACGTAGTTGCTCAAATCGAGCAGGCTGTGCGTGCCGTTCGGCGAACGGGCGGTCAGAAAGCCCAGCTGGTCGGAAGAACGGCGGGTGACGGTAACGCCCTGCTGCTGAACTTCCGCCGGCAGGTTGTTTAAGGCCTGCTGCACGCGGTTTTGAACTTTCACCTGTGCCATATCCGGATCGGTGCCGACCTTGAAGGTAACCGTTAAGCCGTAGCGGCCGGTGGCATCCGAAGAAGAATCCATATACAGCATGTCTTCCACGCCGTTGATTTTTTCTTCCAGCGGGATGCCGACGGTGTTGGCGATCACTTCCGCGCTGGCGCCCGGATAGGTGGCGGAAACGCGGATGGTCGGCGGGGTGATTTCCGGGTAAAGGGAAACCGGCAGCGAGAAGACGGCGATTGCGCCGGCAAGCGTCAGCACAATCGAGATGACCATCGCAAAACGCGGCCGTTCAATAAATATCCTTGAGAACATTCACTTATTCTCCTTTTGTCTCTGGGGCGTTGTCGACCGAACCGGTGCGAACCTTTTTGCCGTCGGCCACTTTTTGCAGTCCCTGGATAATGACCTGCTCGCCGGCTTCAAGTCCGGAGGTGACAATCTGCTGATTGTCGATAATGTCGCCGAGCGTTACCCGTTTTTGTTCGACAATGTTGTCTTTGTTAACGGTCATCACATAAGTTCCGTGTTCGTCCTGCGAAAGAGCCGCCTGCGAGATGACCACGGCGTTTTTCGCGGTGCCGGTGCCGATCATGATGTCGACATAGCCGCCGGGGATGAGCATGCCGTCGCCGTTTTCAAACTCCGAATAGATGGAGATGGTGGCGGTGCCGGTATTAATCGAGTTGTCGGTAAAGCGCGACAGAATCGGTTTTTTGATTTCCTTGCCGTTCGGCAGGATGATTTTGCTGTAGATTTCGCCGCCGCGCGCCGTGTAGTCTTCTTTTAAGTTAAGCATTTCTTTGTCGGTCACCGAAAAGACAATGCGCACCGGATCGGTTTGGACAATGTTGGCCATGGTGCCGCTTGAGGTGCTGACATAGTTGCCGACGGTAATCATCGCCTTGCCGATGTAGCCGTTGATCGGCGAGCGGATTTCGGTGTGTTCCAGGTCGATTTTGGCAAGTTCGTAGTTGGCTTCCGCCTGTTTGACGGCGGCCTGCGCCTGCAGCATGTTCGAGTAGGCTTCGTCCAGTTTGGATTCGGAGGCAAATTTTTGCTGGTTTAAGGATTTTTGGCGCTTATATTCTTTTTCGAGCTGGGTAAAGCTGGCTTTGGCCTTGTCGAGCTCCGCCTTGCGCTGGTCGACGGTGGCAATGTAGCGCTGCTGTTCGATAACAAACAAAATGTCGCCGGTTTTGACTTTCGAGCCTTCTTCAAAAAGCACTTTTTCCAGATATCCGCTGACCTGTGGTTGGATGTTTACTTCGTTGACGGCTTCAACATGGCCGATAAATTTTTTGGCGGGCGTTACGTCGCGCAGCTGCGCTTCTTCCACCAGCACAAACGGTTCGCCGCCGGCGCCGGCGGGAGCCATCATGCCTTGCGGGCTGAGTTTTGCCTTCAAAAACCAGCCGGCCGCGACACACAAACATAAGACAAACACCTGTCTTAATATTTTGCGATTGCTCATTTTTCCAACTTTCATTTTCCTTAACCTTTCAAATTCTGATTTTTTTCCATCACCCTGTCAAACCCTTCCAGAAAAGTCTGAGAAAGATTGAATTTCGCTTCTTTGCAGATGTATGTGTTCAAAAGCCCGCGCCACAACCCGACAATGATGACGCAAAGGGCTCTGATATCCGTTTCCGCCGCTATTTCTCCATTTTTTTTCGCTGTTGTCAAGGCATGTTTGACGATTTTGAAATGAAAATCATGGAGTTTTCCGGCCTTTTTTTCCACCTCGTTGCAAATGCTGTCGGACCACTCGATCTGGAACAGGGTGAAAAAGACAAATTTCTGCACGTCGGGGTTTTGTTCCATATATTCGGCTTCGCGGCGGAAAAAATCCCGCAGTTCGGACAGGCCTTCCGGCCGTTGTTCGTCGTTTTCCCGATGTTTCATTTCCGCCCAGTGGCGGATCATGTCGGCCAAAAGCTCGCCTTTGTTTTTGAAATGCCAGTAAACCGCCCCTTTGGTCAGGTTAATGCGTGCGGCAATGTCTTCAAAAGTGGTGCAGGAAAAGCCTTTTTCATAAAAACAGTCGAGCGCCGACCGCAAAATCAGCGCTTTGGTGTTTTCGCTTTCTTCTCTTGTTTTTCTTGCCATCCGGGTTGTCCGCTAAATATACATTCAGGTAGGTATGTATAACGGATTGAAAATTTTTGCAAGCGTTTTTTTTAGTCTTCGGCAGAAAAATACGCGCGCTTGCAACAGAATAAAAGCAGCCATTAAATAAAGTCGTGTTTTAGGTTTAAATTTACTTTTTGCATGCTATAATAAAAACGTAATTCTGGAGTTTTGGCCAATGGAAGAAGAAACAATCTTAAAAAAACTGGAGCGCCTGTTTAAGATGCGCCGCCTGCTTAAAGAAAGAAAGCTCAAGCGGGTGAAAGACAAGAGCCTGAAATACGGCCGCCTTTATGCCGATGACGAAGACGACGAAGAAGAGGAAGACCTGTTGTCGCGTCCCGAGCTGATTGAAGAAGCCCTGAAAGAATATATGTATCAGTTCGGGCTTTCCATTTACCAGAACCGTCAGGGCGACTATTATTTCAAGCAGTTTGCGGATGACGTCGATATGAGGGGCTTTGACGAGCTTGACGCCCATCATTTCGTTTTGCGCGAAAATGAGCCGAATTTTTTTGAAAAACTGATGGAAACCGAGCCGGAAAACAAAATCCAGCTGATCGGCGATATGGAAACGACGGTGCTGGATCTTTATGAAAAAGACGCCGTGATGGCCGATATTCTGGATGATATGGTGGCCAACGAGTTGAGCCGCTGCCGCGAGATTTTGCGGGCGGACGGGCTGGCTTATGACGAGCCGCAGGCCGCACACGAAATGCCCGCTGCCGAAAAAACGGCGGCGATTGAAAACGTGGCAGAGCCGGCGGAAATTTCCGGGGAAAACCGCGTTGCGGCCGAAAATGCCGATGCCGCGAGGGCGGAAGAATTTTCCGGACGGGAAGAACCGCTCCCGACAACGGGGACGACGGATACCGACGGTGACGGCGATGTTGCGCCGGCATCAACGGAAGGAGAACAGTGGGAAGCCTATCAGTGCGGTGAGGAACGGGTGGAAAAAGCCCCTCTCCGCAAACCGGTGAAGGTTCGCCGGGTGCGCCGTCAGCCGACGCAGACGCTGCCCGCCGGGCTGGCCAAAGAAAACGTCAATAATCGCTAAGTCTTTTTGCGGCCGATAAATATCCGTTTTGTCGGTAAAACAAAAAAAATCCGCCGTCGGCGGATTTTTTTGTATCGTCAGCCCGGTCGGTCGGGTGGGCTTTGTTAGTCTTGCAGGTAAAGGTGGCTTTTTTTGTAGTTCATCAACGCGTGGCGAACCAGCACACCGATAATGGCCGCTGCCGGAACGGCAATCATCAGTCCCAAAAAACCAAGCAGCACGCCGCCGGCAAGCAGGGCAAACATAACCCATACCGGATGCAGGCCGACGTTTTCTCCGACCAGCTTCGGGGTCAGGAAATTGCCTTCCAGGAACTGTCCCACCGCAAACACCAGCATAACGCTGATAATCGGCAGCGGTGTGCTGAACTGGGCAAAAGCCAGAGCCGTGGCGGTGATAAAGCCCGAGATGGTGCCGACATAGGGAATGAAGGAAATGATGCCCGCCAAAAAGCCGACCAGCAGTCCGAGATCGAGCCCCACCAGATGCAGGCCGATGGCATAAAAGCTGCCCAAAATGACGCAGACGCTCAACTGGCCGCGGATGAAACCGGCCATCATCCGGTCGATTTCGCGTGCTTGCTGTTCAATGGATTTTTTCGATTTCCGCGGCAGCAGGCTGCGCATTTTATCAATAAACTTGTCCCAGTCGCGGAGCATGTAAAAGGCCACCACCGGGGTAATGAGCAACAGCGATATCAGGTTGACAATGGCCATGCCGCCGGAAACGAGGCTGCGCAGAACTTTTCCCAAAATCTTCAGGTTGTTGGCCATGTTGGCCTGCAGATATTCGCGGATTTTTTCGGCATCAAGCGCCGGAAAAAGCGCTTTCAGGTCGGCGAGCAGCGGTTCCGCCTTGTGCAGCAGCGTCGCCACATAACCGGGCACGACGCTGATAAAGGTGGAAAGCTGGCTGTCGATGACGTTTGCCAGCATGACGACGGCCGGCACGATGAGCAGCAGCACCAATATCAGCACCAGCACGGTGGCCCAGGTGCGGCTCATCTTCAGCCGCGTGAATTTGTCGACCAGCGGGTCGAGCAGGTAGCCGATAATGATGCCGGCCACGAAAGGCAGCAAAACGGAACGCAGAATATAGACGAACGCGCAAAACAGCGCAAACAGCGTGAGCCAGAAAAAGCGGTTGGAACGGGTCGGCGTCGGCTGTATGTCCGTTATGACTTTTCGGGGCATTGTTAAAAACTCCTACATATTGATTAAGGTGTAATAGTTGCCGGTTTCGGTCAACAGCAGGCGTTCGTCCTGCAGGGCTTTTTTCAAAGTATCCATGCCGCCGATGTAGTCGATTTGAAACTGGATGCGACCGTTGCCGATGGCGTTGATGCGGATGTTGTCAACGGCGGTGACGGCGGCGATTTTTTCTTCGATTTTGAGCCAGGAACTGAGGGTCGTAAATTTGTACAGCACGGTTGCGGTTTCCGGTTCCGTGGAAGTCACGATGCTGCGTCCTTTCAGTTCGTCGGAGATGTGCAGGGCGGTTTCTCTTGCCGCCTGCAAATACAGTTCGTCGGACAACGGGCCGTCAACGTTAAAGATGTCTTTTTTGCCGGTGCGCGGGTTAAGAACTTTTACGGTCAGGCCGTTGGCGCCGTTGTAGTTGGCTTCAACCACATAGACGTCGCCGCCGCCGTTGATTTCGGCTATTTGCTGCAAAATGGCGGGATTGGGGTCAAGTGCGCGTTCGCCGGTCAGCGACGGCAGATTGTCTTCGGCCAGCGAAAACAGGCGGATGCCGCCGACGGTCTGCGGGTTTTGTTCCCAGATTTTCCGCCACGGGTTGTCTTCTTCCCACAGGCGGGCGGGCATGCCTTCCGCTTCGCGGAAAACGGGCACGATCATTACGTCGGCGGAGGAAGCCACCACCAGCGGAACGTTCTTTTCCTGCAGATATTGTCTGAGCAGGCGGTCGTTGGCGGTAATCCGCAGTTTGGCCAGATAGCGCACGTTGGAGGCTTTTTCTTCCAGCACGGTGGTTTCTTTAATAAAATTCAACAGCTGATCGTCGGTTAATTTATTAAGCACGGCAAGTCCTTCGCGGGTGGTAAAATTGGCGGCGATGGCGGTAACGGCCTGACGGTTTGCCTGTTGCATGGCGCGTTCGCGGGCGGTCGCGGCATTGTCGGCGGTAACGTCGACGGTTACGTCGGCAAAATAGGCGGACGGCGTTGCCGCATCGACGACGGGTGACCGGACGGCAAAGACAATCAGCAGAAACAGAAAAAGTCGGCGCATGGCGGGTTCTCCTGAAAAAAGTTATTGCATAATTTCCAACTGGTTGAAAAAGAATGATATTTCGCGTTCTGCCGTTTCGGCGCAGTCGGAACCGTGGACGGCATTTTTTTCAATGGAAATACCGTAGAGCCGGCGCAGAGTGCCTTCTTCCGCGGCGGCGGGGTTGGCCGCTCCCATCAACCGACGGTATTCTTCAATGGCATTTTCGCCGGCCAAAACCTGAACGATGACCGGTCCGGCGGTAATGTTTTCTATCAGTTCGTCAAAAAAAGCCTTGTCGCGATGGACGGCATAAAAACTGCCGGCCTGCTCCGGGGAAAGGCGGAGCATCTTCTGAGCAACGATTTTTAAGCCGCTTTCCTCGACGGCGGTCATGATTTTGCCGGCATTGCCGCCCAAAACGGCTTCCGGTTTAATCATTGAGAAAGTTTTTTCCATTTTTGTCCTCTGTTTATTTTGATAATTATTTTGATAAGTTTTCCCGATTTTATCCTATCAAAAAAGAAAAAGCAAAAGTTTTTATGGACTTTTTGCGCAATTCGTTGTTTAGTACAAGCAAATTTGGATTTAAGGGAATTGCAAAGGGGCAAAAACATGAGTGAAAGCATGTATTTGAAACAGCTGCTGGCCAGAGCCGGAAAGAATCTGAAAACCATCGTCCTGCCGGAAAGCGAGGACAACCGCGTGTTGGAAGCCGCCCATTTCGCGGCGACGGCCAAAGCTGCCAGGATTATTATTCTCGGTCGTTTTGACCAGGTGGCGGAATATTATCGCGCCAAAGGGTGGAATATGGAAGGAATCGAGGTGGTTTGTCCGGAAACTTCCGACAGGCTCGAGGCCTATGCCGAGATGTTTTATGAACTGCGCAAGGAAAAGGGCGTTAGCCGCGAAGACGCCTTAAAACAGATGCACAATTACAATTATTTCGGCACCATGATGATTAAGGCCGGCGACGCCGACGGCATGGTTTCGGGCGCCAATCATTCCACGGCCGATACGGTGCGTCCGGCGTTGCAGATTATCAAGTCGGCCAAAAAAGGGCGGTCGGTTTCCTCCGCCGTTCTGGAAGTGGTGGGCGGCAAGCCTTACATATTTTCCGACTGCGCCATCATCATCAATCCAACGGCTTCGGAACTTGCCGATATTGCTCTGGATGCCGCGGAGACGGCCATGCAGTTCGGCATTGAGCCGAATGTGGCGCTGTTGTCTTATTCGACCAAAGGCTCCGGCAAAGGAGAAGGCGTGGACAAGGTGGTCGAGGCCGTCCGTCTGGCAAAGGAACAGCTCCTGCAGCCGGAATATAAAGACCTGCCGATAAAAATTGACGGTGAATTGCAGGTTGATGCCGCGCTTGACGAAGTGGTGGCGGCCAAAAAGGCTCCCGGCAGCGAAGTGGCCGGTCGGGCAAACGTCTTAATCTTTCCCGATATCGAGGCCGGCAATATAGCTTACAAACTCATTCAGCGTTTGGGCGGGGCGGAAGCCTACGGCCCGATTTTGCAGGGCTTGAACGCGCCGGTCAACGACCTTTCGCGCGGGGCTTCGCCCGAAGATATCGCCGGTATGATTGCCGTTACGGCTTTGCAGGCGGCTGTCAAAAAGTAATTTTAACCCCCAAAAACAGGAAAAAAACATGGAAAAAATCTTAGTTTTGAACTCCGGTTCGTCTTCGTTGAAATATCAGCTGTTTAACGTCGATGGCGAAAATTTTGAAGCCGTGGCCAAAGGCGTGGCCGACCGAATCGGCATTGACGGCTCTTTCGTGACCATCAAAATCGGCGACGGCGAAAAAGAAATCGTAAATCTGCCGCTGCCGACGCATAAGGAAGCCATTAAAGAAGTGCTCGATCTGCTGCTCGGCCGGGTGTTGAAAAGTCTGGACGAAGTGGCGGGCGTCGGCCATCGGGTGGTGCACGGCGGCGAATATTTTGCCCGCTCGGTATTAATTGATGAAGAGGTTATCCGCGTCGTCGAAGAGCTGTCCTCTCTTGCGCCGCTGCATAATCCGGCCGCGCTGCTCGGCATTAAGGCCATGCAGCAGCTGCTGCCCGGAGTGCCGCAGGTTGCCGTTTTCGATACGGCCTTTCACCAGACCATGAAGCCGGAAGCTTTTATGTACGCGCTGCCGCTTGAACAATATACCAAATATAAAATCCGTCGCTACGGCATGCACGGTACGTCGCACCTGTTTGTTTCCCGCGAGGCGGCAAAACTTATCGGCCATGAGGGCAAAATCATTACCTGCCACATCGGCAACGGCGCTTCGATAAGCGCGGTTAAGGACGGTAAATGCGTGGATACGTCCATGGGCTTTACTCCGCTTGCCGGCGTGGTGATGGGGACGCGTTCGGGCGATATCGACCCGATTGTGCCGCTTTATATCATGAAAACGCAAAACAAGAGCGCGGATGAAGTGGATCGGATGTTAAACAAAGAATCCGGCATGCTCGGGTTGTGCGGATATTCCGACAACCGCGACGTGGAAGTCAAATATTTTGCCGGGGACGAAAAGGCTATTACCGCCATGCAGGTTTATACCTACAGCATTGTCAAATATATCGGCGCCTACACGGCGGCCATGGGCGGGGTTGACGCCATTGTCTTTACCGGCGGCGTCGGCGAAAACGGCGGCGAAGTGCGCAAACTGATTTGCGACAGACTGGCCTTTATGGGGATTGAGCTTGACGAAGAAGCCAACAAACTCCGCGGGCAGACGGTCGAACTTTCCAAACCGGGATCGAAGGTGCGGGTGTTTGTCATTCCGACCAATGAAGAACTGGTGATTGCTCAGGATGTGAAAAAGCTTATCTGAAAAAACGACAAGCCCGGTGCAAGTCAAAATATCCCCTCCGGTCGGCCGGCGGGGATATTTTTTTTGACAGGCGGCATTGAACGCCGCGTTTGAATGATTATTTTTATTTTTGACGGGAAATCATTATACGGCAAGAGGAAACAGATGAAAAAAATATTGTTGTTGACGGCGTTGCTGCCGGCAGTGCAGGCCGGCGCGGCGGAAACCATAGGCCTGCAGTCGGAAGGAAACGAGCCGACGGTTATTTTCGGCGAGGCGGCCACGGCGGCCGGAACTTTTAACGAAATAATGGTTACCCAGGCGGCCGACGCGCCAAATCCGTTCGGCGATCCGGTGGCCGAACCGCAACCGTCGGCGCCCAAAAAGAAAGCGGCTCTGAAAAAGAAAAAGCCCGCTGCCGGAGAAAATGTCCAAAATCCGGCGCCGCCGCTTAATCGGGCCATGGATGTCGTTTCCGAAACAAGCGCGCAAAATCCGGAAATCAGTCCGGAAAACTCGCCCGAACAGATGCAAAACGAAATTCAGAATACCCTTTATGAATCGGACGGTCGCATTTATGATTTGCAGTCTTATCCTGATGACGATATCAACCAAATAGAAAACGAAGGCAATGCCGTAACCAATTATCCGGAATATTGACGGCGGGTTTCCGCGGCATTGTCGTTTTTTTTTAAGCCTGTCCGAGAGTGTCGAGCAAAAGCGGATAGAGCGCCTGTTTGGGCTCCAGCCCTTTGGTCATGACGACGTTAAAAATGGGATAGAGGCGTTCGCATTCGCGGATGGCGATGTCCATGGCGTTAACCAGCTGAGCCGGAAAATCGCGGCTGGACGGATTATAAAACAAAGAATGGCGGAAAACGGGCATTTTTTGCTCCGTCCAGTAGGAAAAATGCCCCACCCACAGGTCGTCGTTAATCAGCGCCAAAAGCTCAAAAATCTTGTTGTGATCCGGTTGTCGGTCTTCAATGTTTATCAGGCAGGAAAGATGCAGGCAGTGCATTTTTTCTTCCCAGGAAAAGAAAAGCAGCATGTCGTTCCAGCGCCCCTGGATTTCGGTGACGACTTCGTTTTGGCTGCGCCGTTCGGGCTCATAGGCGCGGCGGCTGAGAATTTGTTCGACCACGTCTATCGGGTTGTCCGGAGCTGTTTCTGAGGCGGCCGTGTTCATACGGGGTTCTCCACTACTTTTTATCAAACAAGCGAGGTTTTCGGCTTTTGTTATGCCGTTTTTCATTATCACCATCGAGTCGCAAAAAACAATCCGCGTGCGGAAGTTTTCCACCTGATTTATTTTCGTTTTTGATAACGAAATATTATTTTTAATAAAAACAAACAGTTACAAACATAACGCAAATAAAATTTATTAAACTGTGGATATGTTGAAAAAAATTAATATACTGTTTACCGGCATTCGCTAAACGAAAGCGGTGCGGATTTTGGTTTTGGACAAAGGAGCAAAGATGACGGGTTTTGAGTTTCCCGACGTTTCGCCGGTGATGTTTTCCGTGGGCGGATTTGCCGTGCGCTGGTATTCCATGGCCTATCTGGCGGGGATTGTACTGGCTTGGATATGGCTGCTCCGCGATATCAAAAAATATAATATTCCTTTTGCCAAACCGGCGGTGGAAGACATTATCTTTTTTATCACCATCGGTATCATTGCCGGCGGCCGGCTCGGCTATGCGCTGTTTTACGGCGGCGCGGCATTTTGGGAAGAACCGTGGAAAATTTTGGCCATTTGGCAGGGCGGAATGTCCTTTCACGGCGGCGCCGCGGGGGCGGTGTTGGGCTTGTGGTATGCGGCGCATAAACATCGGCTCGATTTTTGGCAACTGACGGATATGGCCGCGCTTTATGCCCCGATAGGTATTTTTTTGGGGCGGCTGGCTAACTTTGTCAACGACGAATTGTGGGGGAGGGTGACCGACGTTCCCTGGGCGGTGAGGTTTCCTTCCGGCGGATATTTGCCGCGTCATCCGTCGCAGCTTTACGAGGCCTGCTGCGAAGGGTTGTTTATTTTAATCGTTTTGAACTGTCTGTGGCGTTTTGTGCCCGTGGTGCGCGAGCGTAAAGGAACGGTTTCGGCGTTGTTTGTCGTTTTTTACGCCTTGTTTCGAATGGCGTTGGAAAATTTTCGGCAGCCCGATGCGCAGCTTGGTTTTTATTTCGGTTTTATCACCATGGGGCAGATGTTGTCCCTGCCGCTGCTGATATTCGGCGGCTGGTTGTTGTGGCGCCGCTTCAGGCCTGCGACGTGATGTTTTGGGTAAATTTGTAGGTTTTTTGCAAAATTTTGCGGGCGCGCAAAAAAACCGCAAATACGTTGACGTCGCTTCTTTTTTTGTCGGTCACACTGCAGGAAACGGTCAGTTTGAGGGGCTTTTTGCGCCGGCTCAGATGAAATTCGGCAACGGCGATGCTGCGGCGAATGTGATCTACCCGAGCAAAGGAAACGCCTTTTTCCGCTTCGGGGATGATAATGATAAATTCGTCGGCGCCGCAGCGATATATTCGCGCGGAAGGTTCCAGTTCGCGGATTTTGCCCGCTACCATGCGGACGATTTCGTGAATGCCCTTTTTCTTAAAAATTTGCCGCAGGTGCTTGTAGTCGTCAATGCATATTATGCCCAATCCGTATTTGACGGGCAGCGAATCGGAGTCCGCAATGAACGTGTTTCCGTTATCGAGCCCGGTGACGGTGTCTTTGCGCGAGGCATATGCCAGCGAGCGGATAATACCCGTAAAAACCGTTAGGGCGGCGGTCAGAAAAAACAGAGCCAGCGCCGCTGATTTTCCCGACAAATAAAAGCCAAGCATGATGTCAACGGAGGCAAAAAGAAGCGATACGTTCAAAATGTCATCGTGGGCGGAAGCGTGAATCAGCATGACGGTCAGCATTGTTGCAAACAAGATCAGCCCGAAAGTTTGCAAGCCGCAACTGTTGCACAAAAGGCGGCTGAAATCCACGCTTATGCCGAAGCGTCCGAGGTGTTCTCCCAAAGCCAAGGCGGCAAAAATCACCACGATGAAATTGACCGTGTCGCGGGAAAAAAGAGGCTGCTCCGGCAAAAAGTAGAAAAACAGCAAACAGACGACCGTTAAAAATACCAGATTGTCATAGTCGCCGCTCAGATTATAGATAATGCCGTGAGTATATTTCAAATAGTTTATCAGGCAGTAGCAGACAACCATAACCACCAAAAAAAACAGCGGCCGGTTGCGGTTAAAAAACAGCAAAACGGCAACGGAAGCAAGAACAGCGGCAAAAAAGCCGACATGGAAAAAATGCTGCCATTCTTCGGCAACCGGTGTTAAGGCCAGATAACCGCCTACCGCCATATAGAGCAGCAATGCCGGCAGCAGCGAATTTTTCATCAGCGGCAGAATTTGTTTGATATAGCCGACGTATTTTTTCCACACTTTATATCGCCCCTTCCTTTCAAGGGGGAACTATATCAGCAAAGCGTTTAAATTTTGTTTACGCATTTGATGATTGAGCTGTCGCCGTAGGAATAGAAACGGTATTTTTGCTCGATGGCGTGGCGGTAGGCCGCTTTCATCCGATCGGTGCCGGCTATGGCGCAAATGAGCATGAACAGGGTGGATTTCGGCAGATGAAAATTGGTGATAATCATGTCGATGGCCTTGAACCTGTAGCCCGGGGTGATGAAAATGCCGGTATCTCCGGCAAAGGGGTGCAAAACACCTTTTTCGTCGGCGGCCGTTTCCAGCAGGCGGAGCGAGGTGGTGCCGACGGCAATGACCCGCCGGCCTTCGGCTTTGGCTTTGTTGACGGCGTCGCAGGCGGCGGGCGAGATTTCGCAATATTCGCTGTGCATTTTGTGGTCTTTGGTATCTTCCGTCTTGACCGGCAGAAAAGTGCCGGCGCCGACATGAAGGGTTACGAAAACTTTTTCCACGCCTTTTTCTGCCAGAGCCTTAAACACCCGGTCGGTAAAATGCAGTCCGGCGGTCGGCGCGGCGACGGCGCCGTCGTGGCGGGCATAGATGGTCTGGTAGTTTTCCTTGTCGTTATATTTGTCCCAGATGCCGCCGTGGACGGGTTTGTCGCGTTTGATGTAGGGCGGCAGCGGCATCAAACCGTATTTCTGCAGGCGGCTTGCCAGCTCTTCCGGCGGGCAGTCGAAAGCAAGGAGCACGCCGTCGTCGGCTTTTTTTTCGATGACCGAGGCGGTAAAGGCGCTCTCTTCGGGGGCGATGTCGTCGGTGTAGAAGCGGATGGTGTCTCCCGGGTGCAGGCGCTTGGCATTTTTGATGAATGCCCACCATTTTATGCCGTCCACCGGTCGGTAGAGCGTGACTTCCACTCTGGCTTCGCCGCGGGCGCCGTACAGGCGGGCGGGGATAACCCTGGTGTCGTTAAAAACCAGCAGATCGCCCGGGCGGAGAATGTCCGGCAGGTCGTAAAAATGACGGTCGGTTATTTTGTCTTCTTCGCTTAAATCGAGCAGGCGCGAGCTGTCGCGCGGGTCGGCCGGCCGGTCGGCAATCAGGCTGCGGTCGAGTTCAAAATCGAAAATGTCTACTTTCATGGCGTGTTTTCCTTTTTTTTGCCGGTTATAGTACAGGATGATTTTATTTGCAAGTTTTATGAAAACGTGCGGCCGTCCGTCCGGGCGCGCTTGTTGACAAGCGGGCAAAAAAAGATATTATGACAACAGAGTTTTTATTTAATTTGATAAGGAACAAAATCATGAGCAATATCGTAACCGTTATTCCCGTACGCATGGCCTCCACCCGCCTGCCGAACAAACCGCTGCTTGACATCAACGGCAAAAGCCTGCTCGAGCGGGTGTATGAAAATGTTAAAAAAACCGTTCCCGGCGATATTTTTGTTGCCGCCGGCGATCAGGTGATTGTCGATGCCTGCGCAAAATTCGGCGCCAAAGCCGTGCTGACGGATCCGGCTCTGCCTTCGGGAACGGATCGGATTGCCGCCGCCCTGAAGGAAATCGATCCCGAGGGGAAATATGACATCGTGGTCAATTTTCAGGGTGATGCCGTCAATGTCGATCCGGCGGTCAATAACGAACTGATAGCCATGATTGAGCGGACGGGTTGCGACATTGCCACCGTCGGCATGGTTTTTGACAAGGAAAAGGATATTGCCGAGGCGAGCAACGTAAAAATTGTCATGGGGTTGCGCGAGGGGGAGGAAGAAGGCCGCTGCCTCTATTTTTCACGGGCGGCCGTGCCGTTCATCCGCAACCCGGAAAAATGCGCCAACAAAGATTTTTATCACCACATCGGCATATATGTTTATCGGGCAGAATCGCTGAAGCGTTTTGTGGAGCTGCCGGTCGGCGTGCTGGAAACCCGCGAGGGGCTGGAGCAGCTGCGCGCGCTGGAAAACGGCATGTATATCCGCGCCAAACTGGTGAGCGAGCTGACGCTCGATAAAAATGCGCCGGCCGACATCGATACTCCCGAAGATCTGGCAGAAGCCCGTAAGTGGATTAAATAAACGGGGCTGAAGCGAAAATAAAATGTACGGCGATATTGTCATATTGAGCGGGGCGGGGATTTCCGCCGAATCGGGAATCCCCACTTTCCGCGACAGCGACGGATTGTGGAACAACCATCGGGTGGAAGACGTGGCCACCATCGAGGCCTGGTATAAAAATCCGGCGGCGGTGCACGCCTTTTACAATCAGCTGAAAAAAGATATTGCCGACAAACAGCCGAATCCCGCCCATCTGGCAATTACCCGGCTGCAAAGGGAATATAAAAACGGCGCCGTCAACGTGGTTACGCAAAATGTCGACCTGTTGCACGAAAAAGCGGGCAACACCAACGTGTGGCATATCCACGGACAGATTGATCAGGCCGTTTGCATGCGCTGCGGGCGGGTTTTGCCGGCGGCGGGCGACATGGATGAAAAAGCCGTCTGTCCGTCCTGCGGCGTTGCCGGCAAAATAAAGCCGAATATTGTTTTTTTCGGTGAAAATCTGCTGTATATGGATAAGGTCGAGGCTCTGCTTGCCCGTTGTCGGCTGTTTGTTTCCGTCGGTACGTCGGGAGCTGTCTTTCCGGCCAATACCTTCGCCCGGACGGCTAAATACCACGGGGCGGAAACGGTGGAGTTCAATGTCGGCGAAACGGTCAACCGGTACGATTTTGACCGCCATGTTACCGGCCCCGCGGGAACGACCCTGCCGGCTTTTGTCGACGAATTGTTGAAAGAACGGACGGAAGAAGCCGATATTGTCGGCGATAGATGATGATTTTTCCTGAAAGGTGTATTGAGGGCGGAAAATGACGGAACTTTTGCGGCATGCTTTTTTCCATGCGTTAACGGATGCCGGGAAACTTTTTCCCGTGTTGCTGGCAACTTATCTGGCGCTGGAATATCTGGAACAAAAAGCCGGCGGCAAAACGCTTGATTTAATCCGCAAATCCGGTCGGTTGGGGCCGCTGGTCGGCGCTTTGTGCGGCATTTTTCCGCAATGCGGGCTGGCTGCAGCCGCCGCCAATTTTTATGCCGCCAGAGTCATTTCCGCCGGCACGCTGCTGGCCGTTTTTTTGTCTACCTCGGACGATATGCTGCCGGTTCTGATTGCCGGTTCGGCGGCGCCGACGCTGATTGTCAAAATTTTGCTGTTGAAGGCGGCCGTGGCTTTTGTCGCCGGTCTGGCTCTTGATTTTTGCAGCCGCGGCATTCCTTTGTTGAAGCCGCAGACCGTGGATGTGGAAACGCTTTGCCGCAACGAGGGCTGCAAATGCGAGGAGGGTATATTGTCATCGGCGCTGAGACATGCGGTCAAAATCACTTTGTTTGTGCTGGTCTTTGCTTTTTTGTTTAACGCCCTGACGGCAGCCGTCGGCATGTCGGCCTTTTCCCGCGCGTTGGCCGATCCGTTTGTCGGACCGGCGGCGGCCGGGCTTATCGGTCTTGTTCCCAATTGTTCGGCTTCGGTCATCATCACGCAGTTGTATCTGGAAAAAGCCGTCGGTTTCGACGTTTTGGCGGCGGGGACGCTGGTCGGCGCCGGCGTCGGGCTGCTGGTGCTTTATCGGGTCAATCCACGGGTGAAGGAAAATCTGCTGTTAACGGGAATTTTGTATGTCGCCGGCGTGGCGGGCGGCGCTCTGCTCGGGCTGTTGTCTTAATGTTTTGTTGTTTTTTACGGCGTTTGAAAATAAATTATACTTAATTTTTTTGCCGTATGTTTATAATATGTTTAGAAAGTGCGGTTTATAATTTGCGAGAAAAAGAAAAAAGAGAGGCGGCAGAGATGGCAAGACAAACGAAAAAAATTTTCAAAAAAGCGGTTTCCTGGGCGGGACTGTTCTTTTTCGTGCTGGCCGCCTGCATGCTTTATCGCCAGCTTTCCAAATACAGCTGGGACGATATAGAAGCCGCGCTGTTTGACATTCCGACACGCAATTTGTGGCTGGCCTGTCTGGCCTCCGTCGGCGGATATGTTGCCCTGTCGTCCTATGATTATCTGGCGCTGCGCTACATTAAAAGAAAACTTGCCGCGTGGAAATGGATTTTTGCCGGTTTTATCGGTTTTTCGGTCAGCAACAACGCCGGTCATGCCATTGTGTCGGGCGGCACCATCCGCTACCGGCTGTATACGCGTTGGCGTTTCCATGGCGGGGAGATTGTCCGGATGGTCACTTTTTCGGGGTTTACTTATCTGGTGGCCTGCTTTTTCCTGATTATCATCGGCTATATCATCACGCCGGAACATGCTTTCGGCGGCGGTTCCGTTTCCAAATTGACGACGGAAATCGTTACCGTCGGCGCCGTTCTCGGTCTGGCGGTCTATTTCGGGCTCAGTCTGTTTTATAAAAAACCGCTGATGGTTAAAGGCGTGGTGTTTGAAATGCCCTCTCTGCCGATGGCGTTGGCGCAGGTGGTGATCGGCGCGGCGGATATTCTGATGGCGTCGCTCGTGCTCTATTTTTCGTTGATTCCTTTTGTCGAGATACCTTTTACCGTCTTTATCGGCGTGTTTATCATTGCGCAGGTGCTCGGCGTTTTCAGTCAGGTTCCCGGCGGGCTGGGCGTGTTTGAGGGGTTGTTTATGTATATCATCCCCGGCGACCACAATCAGGCCATGCTGTTCGGTGCGCTGATTGCTTATCGGGTGATTTATTATCTGCTGCCGATGGTGCTGTCGGCCGTTATGCTTTTTACTTACGAAGGATATCTGAAATATGTGAAAAAGCAGCGATTGGAAAAACTGCGGATTATGAACACGGCCGAGATGAACCGCAACAAAATTTAACATTTTCCGCAAATATTTTGCTTTTTCGGAAAAATGACCGGAGCGGCGGCCGCGGTTGGCGTTGCGCCGTTGTTTTCTTGCTTCGTGGATTTTTTGCAGATTGTCGTCGGCATAAGAAAATTTGCCGGTTTCAAAATTGAATTTTTTCAAAGGGCGCCTGCCGCTTTCCTCATGCGGGAAAAAATTCCGGTTGCGGAACGTTTTTCTCCTTTGTCAATAAGTTCAGTTTATCCTTTTTTTGACAAAAAAACAATCGTTTTATAACCTCCGGCACAATGACCAAATTTTTATTTCAGGTCTTTCATGTCAATCCGAAAAATTTTGTCGCCGCTTTTGATAAAGAGGACGGACGCGTCGGTTCTTTTATCCGCGCTGATATAAAGACGTCTTTTTAAGATTTTTTCGGTGGTCGGACGCGCCTCCACCCGGGAAAAGCGCCAGCCGCCCGCCCGGGTAAAACGAACGTCCTGCATTCTGGTGTAATAGCGGGAAGTAAATTCGCGTTCGGTTTGTCGATAGCGCACCAGAATAATGTCGGCGAAAACCGTTTTTTCATTCAGGTTGAGGAGCATTTCCGCCGCATGGAAGATTTCTTTTTCTCCGTCTGTTTCCAGAATAACGGCGTCCGCCGCTTGAGGATTGTATGCTGCCCAAAAGGTTTGTCCGGGGTCGTTGTCAAAATCTATCCAGCCCCATTTATCGCCGACTTTGTTTGCCGTTTGGGTTTCGTGTATGCCGCTGATGCGGTAAGGTTCGCCGGTGACGCTCCATCCTTCCCATTTGTCGCCGGTTCCTTCTTTGAGGGCAACAAATTTTTCCGCCGGTGCGACTTTTATGTCGGCAAAAGGCAGAACCGGCCGGCGGACGGAGTTGGCCGCATCTCGTTCATAGAGATATTTTTTGTCATAGTTTTCGGTTTTTTCCGTCAGGCATTGTCTTAAAAGCTTTATGTCGTTTTGATATTCTTCGCATCCCCAGGTCAGGAGATGGACGGAGATTTTCTTTTCTCTGGCAAAAGGGGTGGCAATTTTTTCGGGAACCGAAAACGGCAGGATAAATAAGAATATGAGATAAAATGCCAGAAGTGTTGAAAGAGCGCGACCGGTTGCGCGATTGTTTGTCCGCGCGGTTTGCTTCGCCGGGCAGGCGTTGCCGGCAATGGCCGATATCAGCGACAGCAGATAGAGACACAAAATAAATTTGTGCGGATAGAAAATTATGCCGCCCATGAGCAAAAGCGGCTGCCAGCCGTTTTCCGTATGCAGCCAGAACCAGGGCAGGCTAAGCGCCGGCATCCACAGCGGAAAACGGGAAAAAAGATGATAATACCCCGTTTTATCAAGAAAACGGCGGGCAACGGCTGCTGCCGGCAGCATAAAGACAACGGCCGCTGCCAGACTGTAGAGAAAAGGATAAATGCTGCCGTTTCTGTCAAGAAAGGCGTTGCCTATAAAATTGCCGGCAAACGAGGCTATCACCGTCAACATAAAACAGGCGCAAAAACTTTCGCGAATGGTTTTTGCCGCCTTGGGAAAAGATGCCGTCAGCCGGCACAGGACAAAACCGATGGCAAAGGTTTGCCAAAAACGCGTATAGTCGGACTCGGGCCGGCTGTTAAAATTTCTTGTCCAGGCGGCGTAAAAAGGAAAGGCGGAAGCTGTCAGCCATAAAAAGAAAACGGCTTTGTTGCGAAAAACAACGTTTTTTTCCCGATATAAAAAACTTTTTACGGCTGCGAGGCTCAGGGTAAAAATCTGTTTCATGCTATTCTCGCGGCAAATTGGAATAATTAATATTATTATGCAGAAACAAGACTGTTCTGCAAGCAAAAATTATTGCTGTTTTTTTGCGGCGGCGGCTTTATAATGAGCTGAAAACAATATGCGGAGGAAACAAAATGGCTTTGGAATTAAAAGAAAAACCGACGTTAAAAGATTATCAGGATTATGTTCTGGAGATGAAGAAAGAACGCGGTTTTAACCTGACGGACAGGTTTTATGAATGCTGCCTGCTGGCGGAAGAATGCGGCGAATTGATATCCGCCGTGCGCAAAAATTCCAAAACCGGATCTGTCGGTTCGGGGTCGGTCGTCGGCAATGTGGAAGAAGAACTGGCGGATGTTTTTATCTATCTCTGTTCGCTGGCAAATATGCACGGGATAGACCTGGAACAGGCTTTTCGCAACAAGGAAGAAAAAAACAAACGGCGTGTCTGGAAAAGACTGTAAAGCCAAATAAGGGTGAAAATTTGCGGCGGAGATTGACTTTTGCCGATAAAGACGTCATTCAAGCCATAAAAAATATGTTGAACGGATACGGAATTTAAGGTATGAATGCCAGGAAACGAAATTTTATTCTTAAATTTTTATAATTATGAAACATGAAAACGAAAAAAAATTGCAACAGGATGCGTTTATGTGGTTTAAGAACCAATACGGAAAAACACCGGCAGACTGCGGAATGAAAGCCGCCGTTCCCCGGGTTAAACGCCTGTTTATCTTTTTTAGGTGGCGGCAGGTTGTTTTTGCACCGGACAGGGAAACGGCCGACGCTTTTGACAAAGGACAAAAAATCATGGAAACGGCTTTCAGCGGTATGCTTGTTTTGCCCCTGTTTGCCCTGTTGGGGCTGATAGCGCTACTGACCCAGTCCGTGCTTTTATGCGGGGTCGTTATTCTTTTGTGTCTGGCAGCGCTGGTTGCGGTTGTTGCCGGTTATTTAACGGTAAAGCCCTTGGAAAAACTTTATTGGGACAGAGTTGTCGTCTATACGGCCTGAGAGCCCCGTTGTTGGTCAGCAAATGACAGAAACCCCGTCGGAATAACCGGCGGGTTTTTATGTTGCGAAAACCTCGCGTCTAACGCGGGTTTTTCGGGATATACAAAAAACCGCTTACGCGGTTTGTTGGTCGGATTGACTGGACTCGAACCAGCTCTTGCTTCGTAAGCCTCGCGTATTTGTACGCTCGGCAACTTCGCTTCGGTCAAAGCAGCACAGGGCTTGCCGCACATCGCTGCCGCTTGTTTGCGCGCCGCTGTCTGCTATTCAGAGCTCCCCGATAACTGCCGTTAAGGCAGTTATCGTGTTTCTCTGCCTCTACCGAGGTCGCCGGTTCGAGTTTGTTTTTTTGTGTGGCTGAAAGATACAAAAAAAACCGCTCGCGCGGTTTGTTGGTCGGATTGACTGGACTCGAACCAGCTCTTGCTTCGTAAGCCTCGCGTATTTGCACGCTCGGCAACTTCGCTTCGGTCAAAGCAGCACAGGGCTTGCCGCACATCGCTGCCGCTTGTTTGCGCGCCGCTGTCTGCTATTCAGAGCTCCCCGATAACTGCCGTTAAGGCAGTTATCGTGTTTCTCTGCCTCTACCGAGGTCGCCGGTTCGAGTTTGTTTTTTTGTGTGGCTGAAAGATACAAAAAAAACCGCTTACGCGGTTTGTTGGTCGGATTGACTGGACTCGAACCAGCGACCTCTTCGTCCCGAACGAAGCGTTCTACCAGGCTGAACTACAATCCGATGTCGAGATGTATATTTACCACAAAAAAATTAGATGACAACATATTTTTTCGGTTGAATGCAAAAAAAATTTCCGATACCTTGAGCTTAAAAATTTCCAACCATCCGGAGAACAGACAAAATGTATAAAAAAATCGCTTATTTTATCGCTACCATGTTCGGCGTCGGCTATTGCCCCTTTGCTTCGGGCACGGCCGGATCGCTTGCCACCCTGCCGTTTGCTTTCGTTATCGCCTATTTTGGCGGATTCTGGGGAATTTTGGCCGCGGCAACGGTCGTCTTTTTTGTCGGCGCGATGGCTACCAAAGAGGTTTTGAAATATACCAAACACGATCCCTCAATCGTTGTGATTGACGAAACGGCCGGGCAGTTGCTTTCTTTCGTGGCGGTGGCCGACCAGCTGGTCGGTGCGGCCGACTGGCGGGCTCTGCTGCTCTATATGTTCGGTTTTGCGCTGTTTCGCGTGTTCGACATTACCAAACCGCAGCCGGCCAAATGGACAGATTCCAAAGTGATGAACGCCTGGGGCGTGATGCTGGATGATATTTTTGCCGGTGCTTACGCCGCCGTTATCCTCTATGTTATCGCAATCTATCTCTGAGCGAAACTGAATTTCGGTCGGTCGACGGCGCCGACAGACAAAGCCGCAGACGCCCTTGTTGCCGATTATGGTTGACAAGGGCAAATTTTTTCTTGACAGATAAAAAGAAAAAGCGTATGTATGCACCATCATTTTATCGCGGGGTAGAGCAGCCCGGTAGCTCGTCAGGCTCATAACCTGAAGGTCGGAGGTTCAAATCCTCCCCCCGCAACCAGTCGGAAAGGCTTGGATTTGCTTGGGTTTAGCAATTTTCCAAGCCTTTTTTCTTGGCTTTTTTGTCGCCGCCAAAACGTCTAATTTTTGCCCTTTTTTCCAAGGAATGCTATTTATTCTGCTAGGCATTTGCTAGTCGGAGCAAAAAGTCAGTCTAAACTTTGAA